>JBBSOC010000005.1:0-65255 GCA_038260095.1 Mycobacteriales bacterium
GGGGTAGATGTAGCCACTGCGCTGTCACAGCGGCTACTCGCCGAGGGCGCGCCCGGGCTGCACTTCATCACGCTGAACCGCTCTCCGGCGACCCGGCAAGTCTGGCGTCGGTTACATCCGAACTAACACCGCCGAGTGTCACGCTCAGCTGTGTACAATGCCTCCGCTCCGGAGTGCATTGCTTACGTGGTTTGTCGCAAGTGCGCACTGCTGCTAGTTAGGCTGACAGAAGCGTCTTGCCCAGCACCGCAAAAGGACGTTCGTCTCCAGGAAAGCGCAGTCTGCGGATCACATCCACGAAACCACACCGTCGATAGAGTCGCCATGCCGGCGAAGGTGGGGTAGCGGCTGGCTGTTCGGGGGTGGAAAGCACCACAGTGCGAGCCTGTACTCCGTGTAGTATCGCTGTGAGCTGGCGCTGGCCAGCTCCCGCGCCTTGAGCCTCTGGGCGAACGTGTAGCTCGACGATCTCGAAGCAATCGATTAACCACTGCGCATATGCCGCAGCGCTCAGGGCCGCCCGGACTTGGTCGTGCCACCATTGGCCGGGGCGTCCGAGATAACCGTAGCTGAAGCCGACTAGTCGGTTGTTGCTGAGCGTGGCAACGGCGCGAAAGCCGACGCGCTGGGTGTGGGATGCGATGAAACCGCGCCGCCACTCCATAATGGTGCGGTGATAGCCCATCGCACTCGCGTACACGTCGAGCAGTTCATCCATGTGCTGTTGCAGGTCATCTGCGGTCCAGCTAACGAGATTCAGGCTGCGAGGTGAGGCCATGGGTGCCATCAGACCACAATATGCAACTCAACCTGGGAGACCCGACGGTGAAAGCCGCAAGCCTGCAAGAAATCTCTGAGGCCACGTCACCCGGACGTGATCGCTACATTGATCTGCTGCGCGTGGTGGCCATTGGCTCGGTGGTGGCAGGACATTGGCTGATGGCGGTCGTGCAGCCTACCGACGATGGCGGCGCGACGACGACGAACGCGCTCGAGCAGCTCAAAGGCGCACAGGTGCTCACGTGGCTGCTGCAGGTGATGCCGTTGTTTTTCTTCGTGGGTGGGTTCGTGCACGCTACAGGGGTGCGGTCGCTCCGGCTTCGCGGTGGCGGCTACGGCGACTTCGTGCGTGCTCGCGCCAACCGTCTACTTCGCCCTACGCTGCTTTTTCTGCTGATTTGGCTAGCTATTGCGGTGGTGTTTCAACTTACTGGCCGCCAAGGCCAGCTGGAAGCGCTGGTCACCGATACCGCTGTGCAGCCGCTGTGGTTCATCGGCGTGTACTTGGCGTTGATTGCGCTGGCGCCCCCAATGTTCGTCCTGCATGAGCGTTGGGGATCGACTGTGACCATGGTGTTGATAATGGCCGCCGTGGTGGTAGATGTGTCCCGCTTCCAGTTTGACCTTGCGGGTCTGGCTCCGCTGAACGTGATCTTCATCTGGCTCGCGGTACATCAGCTGGGCTTTAGCTACGCCGATGGTGCACTGGGGCGCCGCGTCGGCGCAATCTTCGCGGTAGGCGGTCTCACCGCGCTCACCATGCTTACTGTGGTGAGCGGCTGGTACCCCATCTCCATGGTGGGGCTGCCGGGGGATCGATTTTCCAACATGAACCCGCCAACGTTAGCGATCCTGACGCAGGCGCTCTGGCTCATCGGTCTGGCGCTGCTGTTAAAAACTCCGATTTCACGATGGCTAAGTCGACCGAAGGTGTGGCGGTATGTAGTAGGCGCCAACGCTGTGGTGATGACGACATTCCTGTGGCACCTCTCGGCGCTGTTCATTGCCTACCTTGTGCTTATTGGTTTCAATGTCTCACTTCCGGCTGTGGGTAGTGCCACATGGTGGGTATCACGACTGCCATGGTTGGTGCTGCTGGCCGCGTTATGCGCGGTATTGGTTTGGGTTTTTCGGGCTGCCGAGCGGCCGAGTCCAGGCGCGGCTCATGGCGGGGGAGCCCTTCTGCCCGCGATCGGAATAACCGTAGCCGCTATCGGGGTGCTTGGGGTTGCCCTCAACGGTTTGAACAACGTGCTGAATGCAGAAGCTGAGCTCCGCATTTTGGTGCCGGTAAGTGCGGCATCAGGTCTGGTTTTCGTCGCGGCGGGCTGGTTACTGCTGCGGTATTCTGGTCGTCGTGCCGCAGCTAGCCAGTTGGGCGTGAATTGCTAACAGCTGACCCGACTACTGGCCTGAGTCAGCGCCGTCTCCAGCACCGCCTTGGTCAGCAGACCCCAGTCAAGATGTCTAGACGTCAGTGATTCTTGTAGATCCGGCTGCGGTGGTCGACGTCGATGACTTCTACGGTGAGCACGTTGTCCAAGATGTGGTAAACCACTCGGTAATCTTTGGCCACTCGGATACGCCAAAGGTTCTCTTCGCCCTTGAGCTTCTTCACTCCAGAGGGCCGCTGCTCATCGGCCAGGCCAGCAACAGCCTGCAGGATCCGGGTACGGATCGGTTTGTCAAGTTTTCCTAAGTGCTTAACGGCTGTTTCGGTCCACCCGATGTTATAGCTCACTGGGCGGGAGTGTCTTCGAGGTCAGCGGCGAATAGGGCTAAAACTTCCTCATGGGGCATTACGCCGATCTCCCCCGATGCGCGACCGGCCATAATAGCCCGCGCAGTTTCCACATCCTGGGCGTCTTCGAGAGCTTCTAAAGCGGCCTCGGCGAGCTCGGCCGGCATGACTGCAACCGAGCGTTGATCGCGCCGGTTTAGGTAAATAACCTGACCGTTTTCGGCCTCGTCAACAGCGCGGCCGACTGAGGCCACAATGTCAAATGCGGCGGAGTCGTAGTTATGTGCAAGCTGAGCCATGCCACCAGCATAAACCAAAACAGCCCGCATCAGCTCATCTCCGCATTGTTTGCTGTTCAGGGCGGTTTTTGCGTACTCAGAGATCGCTAGACGCTTCGCTCGGCATTGCGCTAGATGCCGTGTGTGACTGCCAAATATCCAAATCCCACATGGTTGTCTATCCAAATCCCACATTTTTTACAAAAGCTAGCAGCTGAGTTGGGTGAGTGCTCGCATTAAGGCGATGCTCCTAGAAGGCGCTCCGCGGAGCCGTGTCATGTGCAGATCGGTTGAAAGCTCCAGCCTTGCGCGGACAACTTCGCCAGCGCTATGTCGAGCGCTTTTACTGTGTTGTCGCGGTTACCGCCGCCGTCGTGCATCAAAATGATGTTGCCGGTCTCGGCACCGTCGATCACCGCTTGTGCGATCTGCTCGGGTGGTCCCTGGCGCCAATCTTTGGTGTCAACGTCCCAGAGCACCACGGTCAAGCCCTTGTCGGCAGCGCGGGCCCGCACTTGTGCATCCACGGCTCCATATGGCGGCCTTAGGCAGTTGGCCTGGTGCGGACCGATGGCTTGCGCTGCCTGGTCAATTTCGGCATCGAAGGCTTGCTGGCTAATATTTGTCAGCCGAGAGTGGCTGTAGCTGTGGTTGGCGACGGTATGTCCGGCTTGGAGCTCTCGCTCAATCCATTCCGGGTGCGCCACGACGTTTTTCCCTACTACGAAGAACGTCGCCTTTGCGTCGTACTTCGCGAGCACCTCAAGGATCTGACCTGTGAAGCGCGGATTGGGCCCATCGTCAAATGTCAGATGTAGTATTTTGCCGCTCGTGACTCGTCCGGGCAGCTTGCTGGCCGAGGGCGATGAGGGAGGTGCGGTCACGCTCACAGTGAGGGTGTAGCTGATCGGATCGGCCGTGGCACTGGAGACTTCGAGCTGATAGTTCTGGGTGCTAGGCACCGGGCTGCTGTAGTTCGACGCGCTTCTACCAGCATTTTGCAGCACAGTGCCGTCCGCTCCGTTTACACTCAGCCGTAGCTGCTGTGAGCTTGATGGCGAGCTCGATGTGGTGTCGATCCGCAGCTGATATCCCTTCCGCACGGAGATGGCGTAGCGCTGTTTTCCGCCGTATGCCACGAGACCGCGCATGCGTGTTTCTCCAGTGTCATCTGGCTGCTGATCCTTTGTACCCCGAGCGCTAAGTGTCAGCACGGTCGGTGCCGCTACCTGATACGTGGAACGCGCATGAGTCGGCACATCCTCTAGTGGAACGAGCGCGTTTCCGACCAGTGTTGCGGTAAGCCGGCGGGGCTGCATCTGCTCGGCGTGTTCGTTATCAGGTCGCTCGTAGCCAACGATGATCTGCGCTGGGCTTACCCGCAGTTGAGATCCGCCCCGCAGTTTAGATCTACGCAGGAGCTCCGCCGGTTTGACCCTGATGGACTTTAACTGCGCACCAGCACCGAGCGGCAGGGCGTTGCTGGCCACAGGTGTGCTCTGCCAGTTGTGGGATGCATTCTGGGATGCATTGTGAGATGTGCTGTGAAGCACAACGACGCTGAGGAAGCGCAGTGCCGCGCTGGCTGAGTCCAGGCTCAGGCTGGTCTGCACAAGCGCTGCTATGTCTGGCACCGCATCGCCGTTGGTATCACTCATGGCGATGGGATGCAGTAGTTCTACGTGTGTGTGCAGTCCGCTCCGGGTTTGGGTATAGCTGCCATGGCGCAGCGTTGCTCGCGACGGTGTCGGGATTCCGGTGGGAACAGTGATCGCGGCAAAGTCATTAGTCGCACCTGCGCTATGGGCAGTGCCGCAACCGGTGAGCATGAACAGCACGGCCAGCATGGACAGCACCGCCAGTAGGCTCAGCACGACTACTGCGCCTATGAGCCCGTGACCATTACTACTGCAGCGGGCTATGGCTCTGGTGGCCCTGGCGGCCCTCAGCTTTTTGACGGCCATGCGCAAGCCGCCTTCCTTACCTAATGGCACTCCGTCTGCATCTGGCATTTCAGATAGCGGTATACGCGCAAACCATTACAGGTGGTCACGATTCAGTGATGCTGTGCTCAATCCCGCTTTTCCTTACCCTAGAGGGCTTGGTGAGATCTGGTGCGTGAAGTGACAGACTAGGCGTATGCAGCATTCTAAAAACTCGCAACAGACTTACCCCGATGCCGGCTTTCGCGCGGTTCCGGCATCGAAGGCATCGTGGGCGCGAGCGCTTGACCTGTCATCGTTGGCCAAGCCCACCTCGCAGCCAGCCACAGGTATGCAGTCGGAGTTTGTACTCACCGTCACTGAGCAGTCATTCGAGACCGATGTCGTTGAGGCCTCACAACGAGTCCCGATTGTGCTGGATTTTTGGGCGCAGTGGTGCGAGCCTTGCAAACAGCTCAGCCCAGTATTGGAACGGCAAGCGGTGCTTGCGCAAGGAGCTTGGCTGCTGGCCAAAATCGACATTGAGGCCAGCCCGGGTCTGGCACGTGCATTTAGGATTTCCAGCGTGCCTATGGTGATGGCGATTGCTGCGGCACAGCCGATAGACGGCTTCTCTGGAGTCCTCGATGAGCCCCAGCTGCGTAGCTGGCTCACCGCTGTGCTGGAGGCCGCGGCACAGTTAGGAGTCCGGGGCGCAGGCAGTCAACTCGCTGAGTCCACAGCGGGACCGTCCGTGGACGAACGGTTTAGCACAGCTACCGCACGCGTCCAATCTGGAGACCTAGATGGTGCTGAGGAGTTGTTCCACCAGATCTTGGCGTCATCACCTGCCGAGGAGGTTGCATTGGCAGGGTTGGCGCAGGTCAAGCTGCTGCGTCGACTACAAGGAGTAGATGCCGAGACGGTGTTGGCCACTGCAGGGGCGCCTGAGGCGCTTACCTCCGCCGCTATCAGTGCCGAGGTGATACAGCAGCAGTGTCAGGCCGCGGACGTAGAGTTCGCACGGAATCAGATCGAGGTGGCGTTCGCGCGGCTGGTCACTGTAGTTCGGTACACGAGCGGCGATCTTCGGAATTTTGCTCGCAACCGGCTGCTAGAGCTGCTATCCATGGTGCCAGGGGATGATCCGGCGGTACGCGTGGCTCGCCGCAATCTGTCCAACGCGTTGTTCTAACTCGGTCGGGGCACCTTGAGGAAGAGAGACTTCTTGCTGATGAATACGTCGTCTTCTACGGTGGATATGCCTGACGTGCAACAGCTGTCCGACGAACTCCTCAGTGCGGTAGACAGCGTGTACTGGCGCCTAGTGCCTGACTGGGAGCTCTCCGGTCGCAGCGGAAACGAACTCTCGGCAGCGGTGCGGTCTCATGCCGAGTTCGCGGCGCGGCGCATGCCAGGGCAGCTGCTGCTGCGTGTGCTTGCCGATGTCCCCGGCACAGCTGCGCGCAGTCACGACGACGATGACGCTGACTCTGTCAGGCGCAGCGCGATAGAGATCGTCTGCGATGACATGCCATTCCTAGTGGATTCGGTGAGCTCCGAGCTGGTCCACATTGGCGCGGGGATTAGGTTGTTCATTCACCCCCAGATCGTGGTTGACCGCGACGCACTTGGCGTACTCACCGCCGTGCACGACGACGTTGAACTTGATGACGTTAGTCATGACCAGCTGGTGGAGTCGTGGATGCACGTGGAAATTGACCACCAAACTGATCCCACCGCGCTCAGCGAGCTGCAAGAAAACCTTCGTCGAGTACTTACCGATGTGGCCGAGGCTGTCGAAGACTGGCCCAAGATGCGCACTATCGCGCTGTCACTGGCAGACGAGCTGATGCAAGCCGACCTTCCGGTGCCCAGCAAGGACATGTTCGACGCACGAGCGTTGCTGCAGTGGCTCGCCGAGGGGCACTTTACGTTTTTGGGCTACCGGGAGTACAGCATCAAATACGCAGAGACGGGCAGCTATCTGCACGCGATACCCGGTACTGGCCTGGGCATTTTGCGCAGTGATAACTCCACGGTACGGAATCTGTCAGAATTGTCGCCGCAAGTGTATCGGCAGCTGATGGAGCACCGGCTGCTGATCATCACGAAAGCGAATGCTCGTGCGACCGTGCACCGCCCGTCGTACATGGATTACATCAGCATCAAAACGTTCGATACCGCTGGTGTGGTGGTGGGCGAGCGACGATTTCTTGGCCTATTTTCGGCGGCCGCCTACTCCGAGAGTGTGCGACGGCTTCCAGTAATTTCTCGTAAGGTTGAAGAAGTTATCGCCAGCGCTGGCCTAAGCTTACGCAGTCACTCCGGCAAGGAGCTGCTACAGATACTTGAGGCATATCCACGCGACGAGCTGTTTCAAATGAGCACCGACGAGCTACGGCAGACTGTGCTTACCGTGCTACGGCTTACCGGACGGCGCGAACTTCGGTTGTTTATTCGTAAGGATGCCTACGGCCGTTTCATTTCTTGTTCGGTGTATCTACCGCGCGACCGCTACACAACCCGTACTCGGCTGCGTATGCAAGAGCTTCTGACAAAAGCGCTCAATGGCGTGGGTGTCGACTACTCGGCGCGGGTCAGCGAGGGGCAGCTTGCGCGGGTGCGCTTCGTGGTCCGTACTGATCCAGCGTCTCCAGTCGGAGAGATCGACACCCCTGCTTTGCAAGCGCAGCTGTCAGACATCACCAGGCTATGGGAAGAGGAATTTAGCGCCGCGTTGACCACTGAGTTCGGCGGTCGCCAGGCGAGGCATCTACAGGAACGCTACGAGGCCGCATTCGGCGATGGTTACACATCTGAGCGCAGTGCGCAGATGGCGGTATCTGATGTGGCTCGACTGGAGACGCTAGAAGAAGACGATCAAATCGCTGTGCATATTGAGCGGTCAAGCTCGAGCCAGATCAGTCGGCCGGAGGCTGCCGGGGGGGCGGAAACGCTGCGATTCGTGGTGTATCGCCGCGGAGAGCCCATGTCGCTATCCGCGGTGCTACCGGTGCTGCAGTCTTTGGGTGTCACGGTGATCGATGAGCGGCCCTACCGGGTGAATTCCAACGATGGCGCACCGTTGTGGATCTATGATTTTGGTTTGTTGTTGCCGAGCGATGTGCACGTCGATGAAATTCAGCTCCCACCTCAGGTGCGTCGAGCTATGGAGAACGCATTTGTAGCGTGTTGGCGTGATGTTTGTGAGGTTGACGGTTTCAATGAATTGGTGCTACGGGCTGGGCTCCGATGGGACCAGATCATGGTGCTGCGCGGCTATGCGAAATATCTGCGCCAGATCGGGACGGTGTATAGCGAAGAGTATTTACAACGAACCCTAGTGCAGTATCCGCATGTCGCCACGTTGCTGCTTGCACTATTTGAGGTGAGCTTCAATCCGGCCTGTGGCAGCCTTGATGCGCGATCGGACGTGGTCCGGCAAGAACTAATACAGCACACTCGTGAACAGCTCAACGTGGCGTTGGAAGAGGTCATCAGCCTTGATTCCGATCGGATATTACGTTCGTTCTTGACATTGATCACAGCGACCCGGCGTACTAATTTTTTCCAGCGGGGTAAAGACACTCCGCGCAAGCCGTACTTAGCATTCAAGCTGGACCCAGCGGCGATTGCAGGCTTACCACAGCCGCGCCCTAAGTTCGAAATCTTCGTGTACTCGCCTCGCCTTGAGGGTGTGCATTTGCGGTTTGGCAAGGTTGCTCGCGGAGGGTTGCGCTGGTCGGATCGGCGAGAGGACTTCCGGACCGAGATTCTGGGCTTAGTGAAGGCCCAGATGGCCAAGAATGCTGTCATCGTACCGGTGGGCTCCAAGGGTGGTTTCGTGCTGAAGCGGCCGCCGAAGACCACCGAGGGCGCAGCTGCCCTGCGAGCCGAAGGAGTGGCCTGTTACACCTGGTTTATTTGCGCCTTGCTCGATGTTACCGACAACCGGGTTGATGGGGTTATTGTGCCTCCGCCCGACGTTGTCTGTCACGACGACGCAGACTCCTACTTGGTGGTAGCGGCCGACAAGGGCACGGCGACGTTCTCCGATGTTGCCAATGGAGTGGCTGCGAGCTACGGCTTCTGGCTTGATGACGCGTTTGCCTCTGGTGGCTCTGCTGGCTACGACCACAAGGCGATGGGCATCACGGCTAGAGGCGCCTGGGAGTCGGTAAAGCAACACTTTCGGGGTATCGGAGTGGATACGCAGACCCAGGAGTTCACCGTGGTCGGTATCGGTGACATGTCCGGCGACGTGTTCGGTAATGGAATGCTGCTGTCCCGCCACATCCGGCTGCTAGCCGCGTTTGACCACCGGCATATTTTTGTGGATCCTGACCCTGATGCAACCACATCGTTTGCTGAGCGACAGCGACTATTCGATCTTCCTAGCTCTAGCTGGGCGAACTACGTACCTGAGCTGATCTCCTCCGGTGGCGGGGTCTTCTCGCGGGAGGTTAAGTCGATCCCGATCTCGGCGCAGATGCGTCGATCGCTGGGGATCGGGCTGAGCTCATCGGGTACGGAGATCACCGCACTTTCGCCGCCTGAGCTGATCCAGGCTATTTTACTGACGCCGGCGGACTTATTGTTCAACGGAGGTATCGGAACCTACGTAAAGGCAGCCGGTGAGCCGCATTCGGAAGCGGGTGATAAATCCAACGACGCAGTGCGGGTAAACGGTGCTGAGCTCCGGGTGAAAGTTGTGGCCGAGGGTGGCAATCTCGGGCTCACACAGCGCGGACGTATCGAATTCGCGCAGCGCGGGGGCCGTATCTACACAGATGCCATCGATAACGTCGCTGGGGTGAACACTTCCGACCATGAGGTGAACATCAAAATTCTGCTTAGCCAAGCCACGCAAGCGGGTGTGCTGCAGGTATCCGAGCGCAATGACCTCCTGGCCTGCATGACCGATGAGATCGCGCAGCTGGTGCTGAGTGACAACTATCTGCAAGACCACTCGCTCGCGCTGTCCACATACCTCTCTTCTCGGCTGATCAATGTGCACCGCCGCTTGATGAACTCTATGGAGCTTGTCAGTCGGCTAGACCGAGAGTTGGAATTTTTGCCGTCGGATGCCGAGTGTGCACGCCGCGAAGCCGAAGGTGTCGGGCTTACTTCACCAGAGTTGTCGGTGCTCATGGCTTACGTCAAGATTGGCGTGGCTGAGGATGTACTGCCGACATCACTGCCTGATGAGCCATGGTGCAACGACATTTTAGTGCGCTACTTTCCCACCCCGCTGCGCGAACGATTCGCCGAACAGATGGCTGGACACCCGCTGCGACGCGAAATCGTCACAACTTTACTGGCGAACCAGGCGGTAAACCGCGGCGGAATTTCATTTGTATACCGTGCCGTGGAAGAGACCGGAGCTGAGCCGGCCGACGTACTGCGCGCCTATCATGTCGTCGCCACTGTGCTCGGCCTGCGTGAACTATGGGACGAGATGCACCAGCTAGACAACGTAATTTCCACAAGCGCGCAACTTGCTGTGGTATCTCGGCTACGGCGAGTGCTCGATAGGGGCGTTCGCTGGCTGTTACAAAATCGAGCCGGCTCGATTGATGTTACGGCAGAGATCCACCGACTAGGCTCAGGTGTTGCCGAGCTGCTACCCGGTGCGACCGAGCTATTCGTGGGTTCAGAGGCGACGGTGATACACGGTTACGTCGAGGAGCTCATCGAACAAGGCGTGCCTGACAATATCGCGCGCCGTTGCATGGGGGCTCTGTGCGGATTCGGGCTACTTGACGTCGTGGAGCTGGCTACGCAGACTAACGAACCAGTGCATTCAGTAGCGCAGGTGTACTTCGCCGCTAGCGAACGATTCGGGATGGATGCGCTGTTTGATCGCGTCACCCAGCTGCCGCGGCGGGATCGGTGGAGTGTACTGGCTCGTATGGCCATGCGTTATGACCTGTACGCGGTTTTGGCCGGGATAGTGCGCCAAGTGTTGGCCGGCACTGCCACGTCCTTACCGCCACAGGAGCGGCTACAGATTTGGTCTCAGCACAACCAGGTGCACATTGGTCGAGTGCAAAATACCATGGCCATGCTCGGGGATAGAACTCCGGCCGATCTGGCTACGCTTTCGGTGTTGCTGCGCCAGTTGCGTACTTTAATTCATAGTGACTAATGATCATGCACGCGATCGGAGCGTTGAAGTTTCCCACTATGTGGGAGGTTTGGGGTATTCCTGCAATGGAATCGGTCACACCCTAGTGTAATCCCAGCTTAATCTATTGCCCTATTTGCTGAGCTGAGTATCGTTAATTAGGTGAGGAGCGACACTCAAACCAGAAAATCGGCGTATTATGCATCGGTATTCGATGCCGATTTCGATCCTTTCGACGAGTCCACACCATCGGCTGGGCGGCATCGCGCCAACCAAGCGCAGGGCGTAGAGCTAGAGCTAGAGCAGATCTGCACGCGGCTGGGCAAACTACGACAGCGTATGCGCTCCGCCTTGTCAGTCGGAGTTTTCTTCAAGCTCGCCTTTGCCGCACTCGCGCTCATTGTCCTATCAGTCGGCTCGCTGATGAGTTTTGTTCGAGGCGAAAGCGGCATCGGTCTGCTGCTGGGCGCCCTATTCGTGCTCGGCGTTCCCGCAACTGGGGTAGCAGCGGTACGAGCCGGGCGGCCGTGGCTGCAGCTTGGCCATGAGGCCGCTTTGCTGCGGCAGCGGGAGAAAGAGTTGTACGCCCAACGTGATGGTGGAGTGCTGCCGGCGCAGCCTATGGAGTCTTCCCCCACCGAGCTACCCGATGAAGTATCCGCCTTAGGTTTTGGTTCGGTTGCAGTCTCGGGAGTAGATAACAATTCGAGTGTCGATAACGATCCGCCCCCCTCGACTGAATACAGTGCGCTAAGCGCTTCTAGTCATGTACTGGCCCAAGCTATCCGTGACAGCTTAAGCAGCACCCCCCCAGATGCCGCACCGGCCCGACTCGTAGATGCCTCTCCTCCCGCTCAGCCCCCGACGAAGCGCCTCGCGGCCTCCACTAAGCCAAGTTGGTGGTCGCCCACTGGCTTACATGAACGTGCTATTATAGGGCATTCGGCACCCGCACAGCCAGAGGCGCAGGGTGTGCGCGGCTGGGTCGCACTGCTAGTGATGGGGACTCTGCTGGCCTTGTTTGCTATCGGCATTATCCTCGGGGTATTGACCAGCCCCTGATTGTGCAGACGCATAGCGTGGTTGACGCGGCGATCCGCGGCGTCGTCGTCGCGCATAGCCCACATGCGTCTCCTTCTCCGCCTTGCATCTCATCCCCGCCCGCAGCGCCTCCGCTCCGACTCCAGGGGTAATGGTTAGAGCGAGAAACATATCTGGGGAACTTCGTAGAAGTTGTGGGAAAAGAGGGCCGTGCCCGCCTGACGACTTGGGGTCTGGGTTGAAGGAGTCGGGCAGGGATGTAGGGTCGACAGCACTGTGCCTGGGGCAGATTGTTCTATTTGCGGCATTAGGTCTTCATGCATTTGGGCAAATTGTGGTTTTTTGTTCGTTTTTCTGACCAGAGATCAGTCTTCGTGAGGCACGCCACAGGGGGTTGCGGGGCTTTGAGCTACTCCGTACCGTTGCCCTCTTGTTTGCCACCCCCGGTATACGCAAATGTCCGCTGCAGAAAGTGAGTACGTACTCGTGGCATTGTCCCGAGCCAACTTCCCCACCCGCGCGCTAGCTTTTTTTGCGAACTGTGCGCTCTGTGCCGTCCTCGTCTTCGCCGGAAGCGACAGTGCGGCTGCGAGCGTTAGCCAGGCCGTGCGGGGCGGAGTGAAGACTGAGCCCACGGTGAGCCAGGCCCGGCAGCAGATTGATGAGCTGCAGAGCAAGATGGCTGCGGCTACCGAAGAGTTTGATCAGGCACGTGTGGTTGTGCAGAAGAGCCAAGACACAGCGGCCCAGCTTCAACCGCAGGTCCAGGCCGCGCGCTCAGAGGTCACCAAACATCAAGCTGAGGTCGGCAAGCTCGCTAACCTTGTATATAGCCAAGGCAACCTCGAACCCATGTCGTTGATTGCGGGCAGTCGGAATGCTTCCTCCACGATTGAGCAGTTCACGGTACTGCAACAAATTCAGCAAGACCGTCAGACAAAGATTGCGAAGCTGGCTAAAGCCAAGCGCGCGTTGGAGGGGAAAGAAAAGTCCATCACCGATGAGATGACGGAACAAAAAAAGCAGCTTGACATCGTTCGAAAGAAGCAAAGCTCCATCACTGAAGACCTGGCCAAATGGCAGGCGTTACGTTCGCAACTCGCCGGAGGTGTCCGCGACAGAGTGTATGGCGCCGTCGCTTACACAGGTCAAGGCGTAGGCGACGCGGCCAAGGCGGTGCAATTTGCGCTAGCGCAACAGGGAAAGATGTACCTGTGGGGTGCCGCGGGCCCCGCTTTGTATGACTGCTCCGGTCTGACTATGGCGGCATGGCGCGCCGGTGGTAAATCGTTGCCGCACTCGGCCCAGCTCCAGTACAACGTTGTTAAAAAAGTGTCCCGCTCAGAGATGCAACCAGGCGCTCTGGTGTTCTACGGTTCGCCTGCTTTCCACGTCGCACTGTACATCGGAGGTGGCCAAGTGGTGCACGCATCACAACCCGGCAGTCCCATACACGTAGCTTCGATGGATGGTGCTGGTGGTAGCCCCATCTCTGGTATTGGGCAGCCGTAGCCCAGCCAATAGACGACGGTCCTTGTCGGTCGGTCCTGGATCCTCGCGATGACGAACACGCTGCTGGTTACGAATGATTTCCCGCCGCGCCCTGGTGGAATTCAGGCATTTGTGTACCAGCTGGCAATGCGTGTATCTACCGATCGACTTGTGGTATTCGCCTCTTCGTCACCTGGTTGTGCGGAGTTTGACGCCCAGCAACCGTTCCCGGTGATCCGTCATCCCGGCTCGATGCTGTTGCCGACTCCCACCGTAGCCCGGCGTGTCGCGGAGCTGGCAACGATGTATGCATGCGATACGGCGTGGTTTGGCGCCGCGGCGCCGCTGGGCTTGCTCGCGCCAGCACTACGCCGGGCTGGGGTGCGGCAGATCGTTGCGCAGACCCATGGACATGAGGTCGGATGGGCGGCCTTACCGGGCGCACGTAGCCTGCTGCGGCGTATCGCCGCACAAGTGGACGTGATTACCTATCTGGGCGAGTACACCCGACAACGGCTCGCTTGGGCCTTGGGTGAGCGTACAGAGCTTGCGTGGTTGCCACCAGGGGTGGATATCGAGGCGTATTCGCCAGGCGTGGACGGAGCTGCCATTCGGCGACGGCATGGTCTAGGTAACCGACCGGTGGTGGTGTGCGTCTCCCGATTAGTACCCCGCAAGGGACAAGACATGCTGATTCGGTCGCTGCCCATCGTGCAACGCAGCGTTCCCGGCGCTGGCTTGCTGCTTGTCGGTGGAGGCAAAGACGAGGATCGGCTGCACCGCCTGGCCCACAGTGTGGGTGTAGCCGAACATGTAGTTTTTGCCGGAACGGTGCCGTGGGCGGACCTACCCAGTCACTACGCCGCCGGAGATGTTTTTGCGATGCCGTGTCGTACCCGTCGTGCCGGTATGGACGTCGAAGGCTTAGGAATCGTGTACTTGGAGGCCTCGGCCACCGGGCTGCCAGTGCTAGCTGGCAACTCCGGGGGTGCGCCAGATGCCGTGCGGCACGGCGAGACAGGGTACGTGATGGATGGCCGCGATGTCGCTGAAATCGCAGGCCGGCAAGTTGAGCTTCTGACCGATCCCGTACTCGCGGCCAAGATGGGGCAGGCTGGCCGGGCATGGGTGGAGCAGGCATGGCGCTGGGACACCATCGCGGCACGGATGACGCAATTACTGCGTTGCTGACCCTCTTACACGTCGCCTTGGTGAGGTGATTCCAGCAAGCCGACTCGTAGCGCGGTCATCAGCGCCTGTGCCCGATTGCCAGCGCCGAGCTTCTCGTACAGCTTGGAGATGTGAGTTTTTGCGGTCGACTCAGAGACATAGAGCTGCTTGGCGATGCCCGCAACGCTCATCCCATCAGCCAAGAGCTTGAGTACCTGACCCTCGCGAGGCGACAAGTGGGGCCCGCTGGGCGTGAGCCGCCGCTTCATCGCTTCAGCAAGATCGGATGCCGTGAACGCATTAGGGGAGGATTTGGCATGCCGCGCCGCCGCCACAACCTCGTCGGCCGGGGCATTCTTTGGAACGAAAGCGCTGGCTCCAGCCTCGAGGGCCCCAAAAAGCTGATCGTCACCCGCGTACATGGTAAGCACTACGATGCCGATATCGGAGCGAGAGGAGCGCAGCGCCCGAGTGGCATCGAGTCCGCTTCCATCCGGTAAACGTAGATCCATGATCACGACGTCAGGCCGTAGTTCATTGGCCCGAGCTACCGCGTCCTTGACCGTGCTTGCTTCGGCGACCACGCGGAATTCTGGATCGCGCTCGAAAGCGTGCCGCAGTCCTTGGCGAATCAGATCGTGGTCATCCACTAACAGCACAGTGGTGACGTTGGTCCGCTGCTCGCGTAGTGGCATGTGCGGGGGGCGCGAGCCGGGTGGCGGGTTCAGTCCTGCGGTCGTCATGTCTTCCCTGCTCCTCATTGGCTCCCGTAGGCCCTCGTGGGGCTTTCATGGCTAATACAACGTTACCGTGTCCAGGGGGTCAATTGTCCCCTAGCGACACGCTGACGATGGTTCCGTTCGGTTCGCGGGCCGTTACTGACAGACAAGCCCGGATGCGTTGTGCTCTTTCCGCCATAATGGACATGCCATAGCTGTCCTTTCGTCGCCGCTTACCACTTAAACCGGTGCCGTCGTCGCTGATTTTCAACTGTGCCCGGGGTGGATCTACATCACAGCTTACCCATAGGTTCGCGGCTTTTGCGTGTTTACGGGCGTTCGTGATGGCTTCTTGGGCAATCCGCAGCAACTCAGATTCGACCGCGGCTGGAAGTCGGGCAGTCGACTCGCCCAGGCTCAGATGCACTCGCAAGCCAGCGGAGCTGCCCACGGTTCGGGCGTACTCAGCGATCGCGCTACCCAAGCCGCCATGCCGATCGACATCGCTACGCAGCTCGAATAAGCTCAAGCGTAGCTCAGTGATCATGCGGGTAACTTCCGCGCGCAGCGTTTCCAGCTGCTTGGTGGCCGAGTCTAGGCGAGGTGTTTCACTGGCAATTTCAGCAATCGCGTTGTCTAGCGCATACCCAACAATCACTAGTTCTTGAGCGATTCCGTCGTGTATCTCACGCGCCAAACGTTGTCGCTCCTGCGCGGTAGCAAGGCTGCGTACCTCATCGAAGAGTAGAGCTGTCTCCAGTCGAAGTGCGGCGTCCCGAGCAATCTGGGCGGCGCGCGCTACCGAATCGGAGGTTGGCGAAGCGTCAGCGGCATCCGCCTGCAATACGATGAGGCCAACTGTCCTTACCCCAGTGACGAGCGGCAGCACTACTCCGGTGGCCGCCCCACGCGGCCCGTCACCATCAATGCGGGTAACCGATCGGGTAAGCAACGCAGGTTGTTGTGTTGCCCATGCTTCTGCGATGGGGGAATCGCTATCCAGAGAGGTTTCCCATGCGGCTCGATCATGACCGCGCTGCGCGAGTACCTCCAAACGGCCGCCACCACTCGCGGTGAACGCCGCTGCCTTGTCGGCTGGGATGATGCTGCGTAGCTCGTCGAGTAGGTGCTCGGCGATCCCAACGGGATCTAGTGTGCCGGGAAGCTGCCGGGCGATGGTGCGTAGTTGAGTAAGCAGCCGAGATGCTTGTAGATACTCTTCTTGTTCAGTCATAGATCGCCGCAATCTCGCAAGCGTAGCGTTGGGCGATTACGGTCCGCTTGACCTTTAGGCTTGGGGTCAGCTCGCCGTTCTCCACACTGAAGTCCTCGGACAAGACGCGAAACCCTTTGATCGCCTCAGAGTGGGAAACCGCGGCGTTTACCGCATCGACTGCCGTTTGAAGTTGGGCGTGCAGGGCGGCGTCACAGTGCAGGGCGATGTCACTGTGCAGGGCGGTGTCACTGTGCAGCGGCGCGCCGTTGTCTGCCCTAACCGCGTCATCGAGCTCTCGCCGTGCGGTCAGCATTTCGATATCGAGAGTGATCAAACACCCAATGAAGGGCTTGTTGTCACCTACCACCATGCATTGACTGATCAATGGATGGGCTCGCAGCGCGTCTTCCAGCGGTGCAGGCGCGACGTTCTTACCCGTCGAAGTTACAATCAGCTCCTTTTTGCGACCCGTGATCCGCAGAAACCCGGCTTCGTCGAGCGCGCCAATGTCGCCGGTGTATAGCCAGCCTTGGTCATCCAGCGCTTGTGCGGTTGCGGCTTCGTCGCGCCAGTAGCCATCGAAGACGAGGCCGCCTTTGACCAATACTTCGCCGTCGTCGGCGATGCGTATGGTCACGCCAGGAAGCGGACGGCCAGCGGTGCCGATCTTATTGTGCTCCGGAGTGTTGACGGTGCATGCAGCCATGGTTTCGGTGAGTCCGTAACCTTCGTAGACAGTGACACTGGCGCCGCGAAAGAAGTGCCCCAGCCTAATACTTAGCGGGGCGCCCCCCGAAAGCACGCTTGTGCACCGTCCACCTAGAGTCGCCCGTAGTTTGCGGTAAACTAGCGAGTCAAAGACCGCCCGCAGCAGTCGTAGCCTCAGTCCGGCTGTCCCGGTATCAAGAGCAGTACTGTAGCTGATCGCGATGTTTACGGCCGCGTTAAAGATTCGGCTTTTTCCAGAGGCGAGAGCTTTTTGCTGCGCGCCGTTGAACAGCCGTTCCATAACTCGAGGGATCGCGAGCAGCATGGTCGGAGCGAACTGTGCCAAGTCTTTCAGCAGCTGCTTAGTGTCAGGGCTGTATGCGAGAGTGGTGCGGGTCGATAAGGCGCCACATTGGATCTCGCGTGCGAGCACGTGGGCCAAGGGGAGAAACATTAACGTCGAGGCGCTCGGGTTCAGTAGGAGCCTGCACACTGTCATGCCGTTACAGACACCGAAGAGCAAGGTGCGGTGCAATATGCGGCAACCTTTGGATTTACCTGTAGTGCCTGAAGTGTAGATAATCGTAGCTAGATCACTCGCCCGCAGCGCGGCACGGCGGTTGGTTACCTGGATTGGATCAACGGTTGTTCCGGCCGCCGTGAGCGTGGCAATAGCGCCAGATGTCTGATCAGCGGCCGCCGTACCTGTCTCTACTGTTTTAGTTTCTGTTGTCTCAATTCGCCATATGTGTCGCAGCGCGGGCAGCGCGGGTGCCAGTTGGTCCAGCAGCCGTTGCTGTTCGTGGTTTTCCACGACGCACGCTACCGCGCCGGAGTCGGAGAGCATCCATTCGATTTGGCTCACCGACGAGGTGGGATAAATTGGCACGACGACCCCACCCGCGGACCAGATGGCATAGTCCAGGAGCATCCACTCATATCGGGTGCGCGACATGATCGCTACTCGTTCTCCCGGTTGCACACCATGAGCGATAAGTCCGGCCGCAACCGCGCTTACGTTGTCGCGTAGCGCAGCGTAGCTAATCTCCTCAACTTTGTCGTGGTGAAAGCCGTCGTGAAGAATCTGCACGGCGATCTCATCGGGATGGCTTTCGGCGTTGTGCCAGACCGGGTCGGCAAGGTTGGCTTCCGCCGATACCTCCACGGCTGGAGGGATGCTGAATTCGCGCACCGGATTGGCTCCTTTGGGCGCCGAGAAGAGAACGCAAACGTGACAGTCGTGACGTTGCTAGGCGATAAGTACGATAGTACTGCTGAGTGCGGCTACCTTAGAGCGACCGGCAAATGAGGGTTTTGGTGTGTCGTTGTAAATCGGTCAGGTGGGTAGGGTCTGTTTTGGGTTTAGGCTCCTCGCCTGCGGGAAGAGTTCTAGCACATTCGGTGTCACGAGCTTCTGAGATCGTCTGGAAAGAGCCGGAAGAACTTATGGTCGGTTAATGGAGTGATGGTTCGAAAGTCGCGTCGATCAAGGGTAAGAATCGTATCGGTCTCGTATCGCTCTGCGAGGACTACGTTCACAGCATCAGCTAGGTCAAGCCGCAGGTCGGTGTAGCTGTCTTGCCCCATGCGGGCTTTACGCAAGATAACGGCGGGCACATCAGGTACGGCCACGATTCCTGTCTGTTCGGACGCCAGCAGCCAGTCATTGACTGCATACGCTGCTTGGCGGCTGATGTTCCTTGTGGTGATGTGCTCGATTTCTAAAAACACCAAGGGCGAAACCACTGTAAGCGCAGCCTGACGCAGCGCGGTGCGGTGCGAGCGGCTTCATGCTCGGTATCGACAACATTTAAAGCAGCCACCAGCCCAGAAGTATCCCCGATTACAATCACTTAGGAACCTGCAACAACATCGGAAACGGTTTCGTGAATCTCTTCCGCACTGACCGGGTGACCGAAATCTAACCGAGGGATATCCCACTGGTCATCCCAGCGCTGGGTGCGGACGGCAGCCAGGTGGAAGGCCTCACGAAAATACTCTGACTCAGGACGGTCTTCCCGGGCAGCAGCCTGCTTAATGAGCACAAGATCTGCTTCCTCGACCTTCACCGTCGTTTTCCTCAACGCCATAAGCTTATGGTACCAGCACCATAAGTGCCTGATCGTGGATTAAGGGCTCAGTGCAGGATCTGCCGTATTAGGCGCGGCAAGTTTGATCGGCTTGGTGAAGCCCTGTCGCGCGAGGGCTGTGGGATGCACGCCGGGTTCATCGGCCTGGTGGTGCGGGCGGGCAGGCTTGCTGTTGGATCGTCGATACTTTTTCGACCTACTCCATCAGGATTTCGTTGATGGTCGTGTAGTCCAGGTGGAGCTGGCGGGAAACCCGCCGCCGTCTCACCTACCCCCGTTGCCGGACGCTCTTAAAGAAAGGCTCTGTTCCACAGAGATGAGATAACCTATTAAGGAATCACCACCTTGGCCGCGAGGCGCTAGCTCGCTTGGTGGCTTCGGCAAACACCATCTGCGCGTAATACCAGTCGCTCACAAACAAGACGCCCCGGATACGCTCCTCAGCGAGCAGCTCTCTGGGAGGAACGATGTCTGAACGTGGCGTGGCGGCTCATGGCAAGGGCCGCAGCTTAGCCGACGATGCGCGGTACCGCCACACGCAGTTAGCCGAGGAGCTACGGCAGCATCAGTTCAACTATTACGTAACCGACGCGCCGACCATCTCCGATGCGGCCTTCGATGAGCTGATGCGGGAACTGATTACGCTCGAGGAAAAATATCCGCAGTTCAAGACACCCGAATCGCCCTCGCAGCAGGTAGGAGGCGGTTTCTCTACTGAGTTTGCCGCGGTTGACCACGTCGAGCGCATGCTGAGTTTGGACAATGCCTTCAGCGAATCTGAGCTTGCGGCATGGGCGGAGCGAGTGAGCGCCGAGGCGGGCAGCGATCTGCATTATCTGTGCGAACTGAAGATCGACGGACTGGCGGTAAATCTGCTGTATGAGAACGGACGCCTCGTCCGTGCCGCCACTCGCGGCAACGGGGTTACCGGAGAAGATGTCACATACAACGTCCGCACCATCGCTTCAGTTCCTATGATGCTGCAGGGTGAACATGTGCCGCGGCTGCTGGAAGTGCGCGGTGAGGTGTTCTTCCCAGTGCGTGACTTCGCGGCGCTGAACGCTGAGCTCGTCGCCGCCGGGAAGCCACCATTTGCTAATCCGCGTAACACCGCGGCCGGTTCGTTGCGCCAGAAGGACCCTCGAGTAACCGCGCAGCGCCGGCTCCAGCTGCTCATACATGGCATTGGTGTCCGTGAGGGCGGCCCTGAACTCACTCGACAATCGCAGGCCTACGAGCAGCTGGGGCACTGGGGGCTACCGGTGTCGGATCGCTGTCAGGTGGTTTCGAGTTTGACAGAGGTGTCGGAGTACATCGCCCAGTCTGGTCAGCAACGGCATGCGGTGACTCATGAAATTGACGGTGTCGTGGTGAAGATCGACGAGTTCGCGATACAGCGCCGGCTTGGCTCCACTAGTCGTGCACCCCGCTGGGCGATTGCCTACAAGTACCCGCCGGAGGAGGTCAACACCAAGCTTGTTGATATTCGGGTCAACGTGGGCCGAACAGGTCGGGTTACGCCGTTTGGGTGGATGGAGCCGGTCCGGGTAGCCGGTTCGACTGTGGAACTGGCGACGCTACACAACGCGAACGAAGTGCGACGCAAAGGTGTACTCATCGGGGACACTGTGGTGCTGCGCAAGGCCGGCGATGTGATTCCCGAGATCGTCGGACCGGTCGCTGCGCTGCGTGACGGCTCCGAGCGGGAGTTCATTATGCCGACGCACTGCCCCGAATGCGGTACGCAGCTGCGGCCAGAAAAGGAAACCGACGTCGACATCCGGTGTCCGAACACTCAATCATGCCCAGCTCAGTTGCGAGAACGGATATTTCACTTGGCGGGTCGCGGCGCCCTCGATATTGAGGCGCTGGGCTATGAGTCGGCGACGGCGCTGCTGGACTGCGATGTGGTTGCCGACGAAGGCGACATCTTCTCGCTGACGGCCCAGCAGCTGAATAGCTGCGCATTTTTCACCAAAAAAAGCGGAGAACTTGGCGCTAACTCCACGCGTTTACTCGCGGAGGTCGAGCGAGCACGCCAGCGTCCGCTGTGGCGGGTGCTGGTGGCGCTCTCGATTCGTCACGTGGGGCCAACAGCTGCCCAGGCGCTTGCCCGAGAGCTTGGCTCTGTTGAGGCGATAACTGCAGCGTCTGTCGAGCAACTTGCCGCCGTTGATGGCGTCGGACCGACCATTGCCGCGGCGGTCTCGGACTGGTTCGCGGTGGATTGGCACCGTGCAATCGTGCAGAAATGGAGTGCCGCTGGAGTGCGTATGGCTGAGGCGACCACCGATGCCGATCCGCGGCCACTGGCTGGAGTCACAGTGGTGATCACCGGTTCGCTGGAGCAGCTCAGCCGAGATTCAGCTACAGCCGCTGTACAGGCTCGGGGTGGGAAAGTGGCCGGATCGGTCTCGAAGAAGACCTCATATGTGGTTGCTGGCGAGTCTCCCGGGTCCAAATACGACAAGGCACTTGAGTTGGGCGTGCCGATACTCGATGAGGCTGGTTTTATCCGGCTGCTCGATTCGGGCGCGTCTGAGCTTGAGCCATGACCAGACTATGTGCCCGAATGTGGGGCGCAGTAGGCTGGATGGGCGATGACTCCCATGACCGACGCCGAGCCTGATCCGTGCTCCCCATTCGTATTCAGCACGCTAGAGCTGGAACGCCGAGCTGGCTCCATGAGAAGAGTGCAGCGAGACATTCCCGCGCCCAGCGGATTTGGCACCGACATGATCGTTGTGCCAGTTGATTCGACGCTGCGTCTGGAAGCGCGCCTGGAATCGGTGGTGGAAGGTGTGGTGTTCACCGGTGTTGTGCAGGCACGTGTGCAGGGTGAATGTGGCCGCTGTCTACGGGAAATTAATGACGATCTCGCGGTGGATGTTTGCGAGCTGTACGCCTTTCCCGACAGCGCTACCGACCAATCGACTGACGCCGATGAAGTCAGTCGATTGCGGGATGAGAGGATAGACGCCGAGCCGGTAATACGGGATGCGGTGCTGCTAGCACTACCAGTCACCCCGTTGTGCCAACAAGATTGCCCAGGACTGTGCGCTGACTGTGGTGAGCATCTAGATCAGCTACCCGCCGATCATCACCACCCAGGAAGCGATATTCGATGGGCGGCTCTGCAGGAACTATTAGAAAGCCGCACCGGCGACACTGCCGGCGGCGCAGCGCCGGGCTCTACCGTACTGAGCCCGTCAGGTGAACAGGAGAACTAAGACGTGGCCGTCCCCAAGCGCCGAATGTCTCGCGCAAACACTCGCTCGAGGCGCGCGAACTGGATCAGCAAGATCAAACCGGTCAACTACAGTGAATGCCCGCAGTGTCGGGCACCAAAACTTCCGCACGTTGTGTGTGAGGCCTGTGGAATGTATAAGGGCCGCCAGGTCCTCGAAGTTGCGTAGCGAAACCGTCAGCTGGCTCCTGCCTACGTTCTCGTCGCCTTGCGTACCCATTCCACTTCGTTCCATTGCCGTACGCGGCGGCTCCTGCGGCCTTGGCAGGAACCAGCTGACGGCTCCGTTTAGTTTAGGCATGTGTGGAGCGTGCGTTAGTGGCATAACAGCATGAGCGTGGCTAGCTCTGTGGACGCACATGTCCGTGCTGCTGCTCGGGAACTGAGCGCTGTGCTGGGCGTGACGTTGGATGAACCCTTTCTTCGGCTCACCCTCACTCACCGCTCCTACGCCTATGAGCATGGCGGCCTGCCCACCAACGAGCGGTTGGAATTCCTGGGCGACTCTGTCCTGGGGTTAGTCGTTACCTCAACGCTGTATCGCAACTACCCTGAACTCCCTGAGGGACAGCTTGCGAAGCTGCGCTCTTCGGTAGTGAATATGCGGGCATTGGCCGATGTTGCGCGCCGGCTGGGCGAGCACGGTTTAGGCGTGCACGTGCTACTCGGCAAAGGCGAGGAGGCTACCGGCGGCCGGGAAAAGGCCAGTATTCTTGCCGACACCTGCGAGGCGCTGCTTGGTGCGATCTACATCCAGTTGGGGCTAGAGGCCGCCTCACGAGTCGTGCATCAGTTGTTCGATCCCGTGATTGAACAGGCTGCACAGCTCGGCGTGGGACTGGATTGGAAAACGTCGCTGCAGGAGCTCGCCGCCGCGCAGGGGCTAGGCGTTCCGGTGTATGAGATCAGTGAATCCGGACCTGACCATGCCAAGCGCTTTGAGGCGATCCTGTTAGTGGCCGGTCGCAGGGTAGGCAGTGGCCGTGGAAACAGCAAGAAAGCGGCCGAACAGCACGCTGCGCAACAGGCATGGCAGCTACTGAGCGCTGAGTAGAGCTGCGTTATGCCGGAGTTACCTGAGGTCGAAGTTATTCGGCGCGGGCTGCATCGCTGGGTGCGGCAGCGACGCATCACCGGCGCGGTGGTATTGCATCCTCGTGCTATTCGGCGGCATGCCGCTGGGCCTGACGACTTCCTCGAACAGGTCACTGGGGCGACTATTCGAGACGTTCGCCGACGAGGCAAATTTCTCTGGCTTCCGCTCGACACCGGCGCCTGCCTGCTCGCACATCTGGGTATGAGCGGACAGCTGTTGGTTTCTGCGCTGCCCCAGCCGTCGCAACAGCGCGCGCATCTGCGCGTGAGTTTTGAACTTGGTGCTGCTAGCCAGGAAGCCAATCCAGAGGCCAGCCGTCTGCACTTTGTAGACCAACGAACCTTTGGCGGGCTATGGGTAGCTGCCACCGTTGGCGATGCACCCCCAGCATGTCTGGAGCACATTGCGCCCGACCCGCTAGATCGGGCATTCAACGATGCGGTGTTCTCCGCCAAGCTGCGGGCTCGTCGTACTCACATCAAGCGGGCTTTGCTGGACCAAACGTTGATTTCTGGCGTCGGAAACATCTATGCCGATGAGGCGTTGTGGCGGGCCCGAGTACATTACGCACGGCCCACCCAGAAAATCACTAATTTCGAGATTTGTGCCCTACTCGTCGGCTTGCGGGAGGTTTTCACAGCGGCGTTGGCGGCGGGAGGTACTTCTTTTGATTCGCTGTACGTGAATGTCAATGGTCGCAGTGGCTACTTCAATCGTTCGTTGCACGCCTACGGGCAGCATGGCCGACCATGCCCGCGCTGCGGTACCGCGATTGTGCGAGAAGCGTTTCTGAACCGCTCATCCTTCTACTGCCCGAGCTGCCAGCCCCAAGCTTAGCGGAACCCCAAATAATGCCTGAATTTCTTGCGGCACCTTGGCGCCTCTTATCGCGAAGGTTGCGTTTAGTCGCGTCGCTGGCTGCGTGGGGCGCCGAATTCTTGCGTCCAGTACGGCGACTGGGGGCCTTGATGCACTACGGCAAGGCCCATGTCGTGCCACATGCAATTCAGAATGTTTTTGCGGTGGTCTTCACTGTGCATCCAGGAGTCCATGACCTTTTGCGGAGTGCTTTGCCCAGCCGCAATGTTCTCCCCGGTGCCGGACCAGCTGTATCCGGCTTTGGTGGCGCGCTCGGCAGGGGAGTCGCCGTCGGGGCTTTGGTGGTCGAAGTACCGGCGGTTAGCCATATCGCGGCTGTGGGCCGATGCGGCTTGAGTGAGGCGTGGCTCCAGCTGCACTGGAGCGCAACCGGCGCCGCTACGTTGCCTATTCACTAACTGCAAGACCTGTTGTGCTTGCGAATCGGTAACTGGTGCTGCCGGAGCGATCGGGGCGCTGGGGAGTTGCGTACTGGGAGTAGCCATGCTTGGGCTTGGCGCTGCTTGCCGCACCACCGTGGTCGGCTGTGATGAGGCAGCCTCGCTGACGGTGCTGGATGCGCTTGGAATAGTCTGGACCGCGTCGGTGGGGGCCGGCTGCACCGGCGCGTGTGAGTATGTCGTCAGCGCGGCGAGCGCTGCTACAAGCGCAGCAATCAGCTCGGCTGAAATTGCGCTTCCGGGGCTTGCCATGACAGTTACGGTATGTTCATTTCTACCGCTGAGTGCGGATTTGCCGGTAAACAAGCCTATAGCTGTAGTTCTTATCTGTGTTAAAGGTCACAGCGGTATCAGCCGTTTGGCCGCGGAGGTAGACGCTTCGCGACTACCGTATATATAACGCCCCCGCTTGTTTAGGCCGCGGCACAGAAAACCCATTTCCGTCAGGCATTGACCTGCGCGAACGTCGGCGGGAGTATAGTACATTAGGTAGTGCTGAATCAGCTCAAGCATAGCCAGACCGGATAGGCATAAAGGTAAAACCCGATCCAGCCTGGCTATCCTTGTTCTGCGTTAGCAGAACGTATGCATTTTTTCATATGGCACGGCGGTAACTGGAGATGCGTTTTAGCGTCCGTCCAGCTCAGGCGTGAGATGGTTTACGAGGAGAGATTATGGCAAAGGCGCTGTTTGGCCACATCGGCACTGTTACAGAACCAGCATTGCGCGATGAGTTGCAGCGACTCAAGGATAGTGTTCAGGCTTTAGGGTTTGAAGTTGCCCGGCTGCGAGCAGACAACGACAGGCTTGCCGCGGCGCTCTCTGCATACAACGACGATTTCAGTCGGCTAACAACCTCACTGGAAGAACCCGCGCTCACCTAAGCCCCTATGGGTCCCTGCCGGCGTTTGCTGTTCTGGAGCCGCCTTTCCGAATCTTTCGAACACGGCGGCTCCTGCGGCCTTGGTTGGTGCTATCGGCGCTTGTTCCACCTGTGCCAGCGGCGGCCGGCCTGTAGCACTAGAGTCTTAAAACGTGTATTTGTCTAGCTTGACGCTCAAGGGCTTTAAGTCCTTCGCTTCGGCTACCACGTTCCGGTTTGAGCCAGGGATTACCTGCGTGGTCGGGCCTAATGGCTCCGGTAAATCCAACGTGGTGGACGCCATCGCGTGGGTGCTTGGCGAGCAGGGCGCAAAAACGTTACGCGGCGGCAAGATGGATGACGTTATCTTTGCCGGCACGGCTGGCCGGCCCCCTCTAGGCCGGGCTGAGGTCACGCTTACCATAGACAATTCCGACGCCGCATTGCCTATTGACTACACCGAAATTTCCATCACTCGACGCTTGTTTCGTAGCGGCGACAGTGAGTACGAAATCAACGGTAACTCCTGCCGCCTGCTCGATGTTCAAGAGCTGCTGTCAGATTCCGGCATTGGCCGCGAAATGCATGTCATCGTCGGGCAAGGGCAGCTAGACTCCGTGCTCCAGGCCAGACCTGAGGATCGGCGCGGTTTCATTGAGGAGGCCGCCGGAGTTCTCAAGCACCGCAAACGTAAAGAAAAAGCTTTGCGCAAGCTTGATGCAATGCAGGCCAACCTCAACCGGGTGAACGACCTCACCGCTGAGTTAAGACGGCAGCTCAAACCGCTAGGCCGCCAAGCAGAGGTTGCACGCCGCGCCGCTGGAATTCAAGCCGACTTGCGTGATTCACGTCTCCGACTGCTGGCCGATGATTTGCTTGCCCTGCGGACAGAGCTGGACAAAGAGGTCGCCGACGAAGCGTCAGTGCGAAGCCGCCGAGATGAATACGAACAGCAGCTCAATCAGGGTCGAACACAGGAGGCAGCTCTGGAGCAGCAGCTCGCCGCACAGGCGCCTACCCTCGCCCGAGCACAAGAGACCTGGTACTTACTTTCTGCGTTGGCCGAGCGTTTTCGCGGCACCACCCAACTGGCCGCTGAGCGGGTGCGATTTGCTACCAGCGAGCAGCTGGAAACTCGGTCGTCACGTGACCCAGATGCACTGAACCGCGAGGCTCACGCTGTGCGCGAGCAATACACCGAGCTGTGTGCCGCGCTCGATGCTGATCGTGAGCGCTTGAGCGAGGCAGTTCAGCGCCGGACCGATGCCGAGCAGTGTGCGGATCAGGCCGAAAAGACTTTGGTCGCACGCGTACGGGCAGCTGCGGACCGCCGGGAAGGGCTCGCCAAGCTGGCTGGGCGAGTTTCAGCCCTGCGCAGCCGTACCCAGGCGGCTAGTGATGAGATCGACCGGCTGCTATTGGCGTTGGCAGATGCTCGACAACGCGCCCAAGCCGCCGAGGCCGAGTTTGACCGGTTGCAAAACGACGTACATGGCCTCGACGAAGGAGAGCTTGACCTTGATGCCCGCCATGTTGCGGCGTCCGCGGCGATGGAGAGTACACGTGCGCGAGTAGCTGAGCTCACTGAGCAGCTTCACACCGCGGACCGCGGAGTTTCCGAAAGCACCGCTCGGGCCGAGGCGCTGGAGCTTAGCCTGACTCGCAAGGATGCCGCAGGGGCGTTGCTGGCGGCCGGGGATCGGCTCGGCGGAGTGCTGGGCAGTGTGGCTGCTGTGCTTTCGGTGGAGCCCGGCACTGAAGCGGCGATTGCCGCGGCACTAGGTGAGCTGGCCAACGGGGTCGCGGTGTCTTCGGCCGCGCAGGCGCTGGCCGCACTGGAGCTACTGAAAGCTGATGATGCAGGTCGAACGCATGTGCTGATTGGCAGCTCTCCCGAGGCTCCCGCACTACAGCCGAGGCGTCAGGAGCTGCCGCTGGGAGCGCGCTGGGCGGTCGAGGTGGTGCAGGCGCCTTCTGCTGTGGGGCCGGCGGTGGCCCAGCTCTTGCACGATGTTGTGCTCACTTCCGATCTGGCCGCCGCGCGGCGCGTCGTTGCCGAGGTTACCGGTGTTCGGGCCGTCACCCTAGACGGCGACGTGCTCGGGTTAACCCACGCCGCCGGTGGGTCTGCCAGTGCGCCCAGCGTTATTGAGGTGCAAGCCACGCTGGAAGCGGCCATTTCTGCCCGACGCAGGGCTATCGATCGCGCTGCGGAGCTTCAGACGCAGCTGGACGCAGCCGAAAAAGACGTGAGCGTCGCTGCTGGCGTGGCGCAATCCACGCTATCGGCGCTGCACGAGTCTGACGCGGCTATGAACGCGGTAGCGCAGCGGCTGGCCGAGCTCGGTTCGGCGGCGCGTTCGGCAAGTTTGGAGGCGCAACGGCTTACCGCCGCGCACAGCAGTGCTGAACAGGCTCGTGCCGCGGAGCTGGTTTCGCTGGAGGAGCTGGAATATCAGCTAGCACAGAGCGAATCCATCGATACTGTCGATGTCGATGGCGCAGACGTTGCCGAGCCCTCCACCGCGGCTCGGGATGAAGCGCAGGCTGTAGCCAGGGTGGCTCGACAGAACGAGATGGAAGTGCGACTGGCGGTGCGCACCAGCGAAGAGCGGGCGCGCGCGCTACTGGGTCGTGCGCAATCTTTGGAGCGCGCAGCGGCAACGGAGCTCGCGGCGCGTCAGCGAGCGCAAGCCGCCGCGGTTGCCCGAGCTAGAGGCGCTGTCGTTGCCCGGGCCGTGGCCAGAGCAGGCGAGGCCGCGTTGGAGTACTTGAAGCAGTCGTTGCTGCTAGCGGCCGACGCGCGCAATGAGCTGCAGCAGTCACGAGTAAGCGCGGAGTCACAGCTCATTGAAGTCCGGGGGGAAGCTCGCGAACTTAGCGCCGAAGTGGCTCGACTTACCGACGCCGCGCATCGTGATGAGGTGGCACGCACGCAGCAGCGGGCGCGAATTGAACGGCTGGAAGGAAAGGCGGCGGATGATTTCGGCATAGACGTTGAGACCTTGTTGACCGATTACAGTCCCAAGGCTGTGGTTCCGCCCACCCCCGCTGAGATTGCTGAGGCCGAAAGCCGAAACGAGCCAGCGCCGCCGCCGTTGCCCTATCACCGGCCGTCGCAGGAGAAGCGTGCCGCGCGTGCCGAACGTGAGCTTGCGCTTTTGGGTAAGGTGAACCCGCTGGCGCTAGAAGAGTTCGCCGCGTTGGAGGAGCGGCATGCCTTCTTGGCCACACAGCTTGATGACCTCAAGGTCACTCGGCGCAATCTGCTGACCGTGATATCTGAGGTGGACGAGCGCATCCACGATGTTTTCGCAACGGCATTTGAAGACACCGCTCGTGAGTTTGAGGTTGTGTTCGGGACTCTATTTCCGGGTGGCGAGGGCCGGCTGGTCTTGACTGAGCCCGATGACATGCTAACCACGGGAGTGGAGGTCCAGGCGCGTCCTGCTGGCACGAAGGTCAAGCGCCTCTCGCTGCTTTCGGGTGGGGAACGTTCACTCACCGCGGTAGCGCTACTGGTGGCTATTTTCCGCGCCCGCCCTTCGCCGTTTTATTTGCTGGACGAGGTCGAGGCGGCGCTCGATGACACTAACTTGGGCCGCTTGTTGACGCTGATTTCGCAGCTGCGTGAGACCAGTCAGTTGATCATGATCACGCATCAAAAGCGCAGCATGGAAATTGCCGACGCGTTGTATGGCGTGAGTATGCGTGGTGACGGCATCACTCAGGTGGTGGGTCAACGCCTGCGTGAGGTGGAACGGGCGGGGTAGCGGGCCAGATGGCATCTGTGGCCGGTGTTATCAACAGCGTCCTTACCCCGGAGGGTCAGTTGAAGAGTTCGCTGTGTGAGCCCAAGCGGACTAGCTGGAGTACATGGCCGAGCTTACGAAATCGGTGTGCAGCGCTGTCTGGTGGGCGCCTTTGCGTTCCCGCTTGTAGTCGCGCTTGAACTGAGTTGTGCGCTCAATCGTCCGCATTCAATTCCGTCATCAGGTCATCCACACTTTTAAAGGACCGCAGGCCGCCCTGGCGAGCTTCCCTCATTGCGGCGATGGTTTCATCGTTGGGCACGAGTAGCTCAAAGGGCAGAGCCCCATCGTGAGCTACTCGTGTCAGCAAGAGGCGGAAAGCGTCCGAAACGGTAAGCCCGATCGCGTCGAGTACGGCCTCAGCTTCGACTTTGGTGCTCTCATCGATTCGAGCTCGCACCACGGTGTTCGTAGCCATGACGCACCTCCTTTACCTTGAGCCACATTGTAGCCCAAAGCAAGGCGGGGTTCTAGTGTCACGCCGCGAGGCGCCGCCTGAGCGCCAGCACACATACGCATCACATTTCCCGTTGTTGTGGCTGTCGTGGCGCGATCTACGGTAGCAGCCAGACGCTCAGATCATTGTGCACACGATCTAAAACAAGGGATGCATGAGGCTTGGCAGTGCGCCTCCTGAGGCCTGTTGACGTAGTGTGCGACCGGCGGCCAGCTTGCCTATCGCAGGCGTCTGGCAGGATTCCTGCATGGAGTTGCTCGTACCGGTGCTGATCGTGTTCGCCCTCAGCATGCTCATTCTGCTCGGCGTAGCGCTCTACATCCCACAACGGCGCGCGCGTCGGCGCGCTACGTCGGCTGCTCTTCCGTCAACAACCCCACCAGCCACGGCACCGGCACTCCAGACAGTCGAGCCGTTGTTGGAGACTCCTGAACCATCAGCTGGTCGGTTGGTGCGGTTACGCGCTCGGCTGTCGCGTTCCCAGAATGCCTTCGGCAGGGGATTGCTACAGCTACTGGCCAGTGACCAACTCAGCGAGGCGGTGTGGGAAGAAGTTGAAAGCACGCTGCTCACCGCCGACGTGGGGGTTGCGGCTACCGACCGCATCGTGGCACGGTTGCGGGCGCGAACGGCGGTGCTTGGCACCCGCGCCCCACAGGAGCTGCAGCAGCTGGTGCTCGCCGAGCTCACCGCTGCGCTCGAGTACGCCGACAGCGCCGCTGCCGCCCAGGGGCAGGCAGCGGCTTTTGATCGACGGCTTCGCTCGAGTCGGCATGAGGATCGACCGGCGGTGATCCTCGTCGTGGGCGTGAATGGGGTGGGTAAGACCACGACTTGTGGCAAGATTGCTCGAGTCCTTGTGGCCGATGGGTGCAGCGTTGTTCTCGGTGCGGCCGATACATTTCGTGCGGCTGCAGCCGATCAACTGCAGACCTGGGGTCAGCGGGTAGGCGCCGGTGTGGTGCGGGGCGCGGAGGGCGCAGACCCGGCCGCAGTAGCATTTGATGCGGTAGCGCACGGTGCGCACGAAGGCTTTGATGTGGTCATTATTGACACCGCTGGGAGACTACAGACCAAAGTTGGGTTGATGGATCAGCTCAGCAAGATTAAGCGCGTGGCGCAGCGGCACGGCGAGGTCGATGAAACCTTGCTGGTGCTGGACGCAACAACAGGCCAGAATGGTGTGGCGCAGGCAAAGGTTTTTACTGAGGCGGTGCAGGTGACCGGGGTTGTGCTTACTAAGCTCGATGGCACTGCCAAAGGGGGCATCGTTCTCGCCGTGCAACAGGAGCTGGGTATTCCGGTGAAGTTGGTGGGCCTCGGTGAAGGGGCAGATGATCTCGCCCCGTTTGACGCTGGCCAGTTCGCCAGCGCACTCGTCGGCGTAACTGAGTAGCTCCGGAGCTTGCCAATGTCGGGTGATGTGGAGAATGAGCGTAGCGCTGGAGTGAGTGAAGAGATCCCGCTTACTGGCGGAAACGTTAGTACCGTGGTCCGTGTCGGCGCCACCGTTCGTCGTAATACCGGCCCGTGGACGCCCGCGGTTCATGCGTTGTTGAAACATTTGGAGGCGGCTGGTTTTACCGGTGCGCCTCGCACATATGGGTTTGATGACCAAAGCAGGGAAGTGCTGGAGTTCGTTGAGGGCGAATGTGGTAAATATCCGTTAGCGTCTCATTGGACTACCGATGAAGTGCTGGTCACAGTCGCGGCCATGCTGCGCATGTTTCATGATGCCCAGATTGGTTTTGTTGCCCCGTCGGACATGCAATGGCGATCGTTGGGGCCCCGACCACCTGATACCGAAGTAATTTGTCATCACGATGCGGCGCCACATAACGTGGTGTGGCGACCTGACGGCACACTCTGCATGATCGACTTCGACTTAGCCAGCCCCGGCGCTCGTATTTACGATGTGGCCTATTCGGCGTGGACCTGGACACCGCTGTTCTCCGACCACGACTCGCAGACCTTAGGCTGGCGTTACCCCGATCGAGCTCGACGGCTACGGCTTTTCGCAGACGCGTACGGTCTGCTTCCGCACGACAGAAAACGTCTCGTGCAGGTGATTCGTAGCCGGATCGTGGACCACATTGAGGGAATTCGCCGGATGGCCGCGGCCGGCGAACCCGCATTCGTACGCATCGTACGAAACGGACATCTCAAGCGGCCCATGCGCGATCTGCGGCTCATTGACCACGAGCGTGGCGTACTCGAACGTGCACTGGCCTGACGCCCATGCCACAGGGCACTACAGCGTGACCTTAACTACAGCGTGGCCATGTTTGTGGTAAGTCGCAGCGCGGCGGAGAGCCCGTCTCGGGTGGCCACGACAACGAGTCGGTCCCCAGCGCTTAGCGTGGTGTCCGGCGCGGGGATCCAGTTCGTTACTGCGTCGCGTAGGTGTGCCAAGACGCGCACCTCTCCCTCTCGGTCTAGGGTTTCAATCGGTTTTTGGTGCAGATCGGTGCCGGAGTTGACCAGCAGCTCGGCGATGAGCAGCACGCGCGGTCCGTGCGGAATCACCGCGAGTACAGCGCGATCCAGCATTGCCGCCACAAAAACCGGCGCAGCAGCGAAGGACACACTGCGCGAGATCGCCAAGCCTAGCCGTCGCTCAACGCGTTTGGCCAGATCTCCGTCAAATAGACGCAGCACCACCGGCATGCCTGGCCGAATAGCGCGCACCGCTAAGCCAGTTTCCAAATTGGTGATGTCATCGCTGGTCACCGCTAGCACGCAACGGGCGTGCTCAACTCGCGCCGCCCGCAGGACTTCTTCGGCGGTGGAGTCGCCGTGAATGACCGGTAGTCCCACGCGGCGGGCACGCAGTAGCCGCGAGTTGTCTTCGGCTTTCTCGATGGCCACAACGCGCAGCCCAGCCTCTAGGAGTTGTTCGGCTACGCGCATGCCCACTCGGCCCAGCCCGCAGGTAATCACATGGCCGGTGGGTTTGCCCATCGGCACACTGATCCGTTGACCGCCACGCTCACTGATGAAATCGTCCACGACACTGGCGATCAGGATCGCTATAAAGAACAGTCCCAGCAGCATCACGCCAGTGCCAAAAAACTTCATACCGTGGGGTACATCCGCGCTGAGCAGACTGTCATACCCGGTTGCGGTGACCACTCCGACTGCCCTAAGTAGAGCGTCAATCCAGTCGATGCCCCAGATGAGCCTGAAGGCCAGCACAGTTGCTCCGACGAGGAACATTAGACCCGCGGCAAGTAGTCGCAGCCGAGTGCTGGTGAGCGTGGTGAAGTAGGCCAGCAGTGTGCGCCACTTAGGGGGCCGGTAGGCGGCTACCCAGTTCTCCGGTCGAATCGCCGTGAGTAGCGTTTCCAGCGGCGGAATTTTTGCCAGTTCGGCCGCACCCATCGCGGGCTCACCGAGCACAAAATCCACCTCCGGTTTCGCCCCACTGGAAGGCGGCAGGTCTGCAGGCGGTAGCAGCGCGATGTTGCCATAGACATCGGTCTGCGCCAGCGGGATCAGCACCGATGTTACTGATTCGACCGGTCCGGCTTGCAGGACGCGTCCGGCTACGCGAACAAGGTGTGATCCGTCGCCCAGCACCGCGTCCACAAAGGATGGTGCCGCGATGTCAGCGGGTGAAAGCAGAGTGCACTCGTCGAAAAGACTCTCGATGCGTTCGGCTAGGCGCCGCCGATACATGCGCATCACTAGCCGTAGCTGCGGATTCAGATCTTGTGCTGTGAGTGCGGTGTGCACGTTTCCGACATCGTCGGAGTCGGCCAGCGCGAGTGACTGGGCGTGCTGCACACCTGCCTCTTGTAGCGTTTCTATGTCGCGTTTGGAGCCGTAGACGATTCGGACACCAGTGCGCGCGATGCGACGCGCGAATGGGTTCTCCGGATTGCCCACGATCACTGTCACAGCGTCGTCGAGCCGCTGTAGCTCCCGAACCAGGCGCAGTGCCAGGCTGCCAGAACCACAGACGACGAACGTAGGACGTGGTTCGGGCAAGTCAGGCTGCATGGAGCTATGTTAGGGGAGGTTAGGGAACTTGTGTCTACGATTTGAGTTAGAGCGCCCGGCAATAGGTCCCTGCCGGTGTTCTCGTCGCCTTGCCTACCTTCGTAGGCGGCGGCTCCTGCGGCCTTGGCAGATGCCCTATTGACGGGCGCTCTTATGGACAGTTTTTACATCCAGGGAAGGTTCGATGTTTGCTTCGCTTCGCCGTTGGAACCGAGGAGGGGCATTTCTTGGGAGCTTGGTAATCCTGTTTTCGCTGATCCTCCAGATCTCTATTATCCCGGCTTCAGCGGACTCGGCCGTGCCGGTCACCTCGCGAGTGACCGACTTCAACACTGGGTGGAAGTTCGCGTTAGCGAACAAGACTGGGATCACCGATCCCACCGGTGCCTACGCTGACGCGGCCAAGCCGCAGTACCACGACTCTGCGTGGCGTTCGCTGAATTTGCCCCACGATTGGAGCATCGAACTTGATCCAACGGGTGCCGCTGGAACCAGCCATGACACGGGTTTCCTGCAGGGCGGCCTTGGTTGGTACCGCAAGCACTTCACCCTTCCTCGGTCACTGACGGGCAAGCGAATCTCGGTGGAGTTTGATGGGATCTACATGGATTCTTCCGTCTACCTCAACGGTAAACTTCTCGCCAACCACCCTTATGGTTACACCGGCTTCCCGGTTGATCTGACCTCGCTGGTGCACACCGACGGAAAAACGTCCAACGTGCTCGCCGTGCAGGTGCGCAACCAGTTACCGAGCAGCCGCTGGTATTCCGGCAGCGGCATCTATCGCAATGTGCATCTCGTGGTGACTGAGCCCGTTCACGTTGGCAGACATGGCGTTTTTGTCACCACGCCGAACCTTGCACAGACCTACTCCGCAGGTTACGGGAGCGTGCACGTGGTGACGTCCGCGGTTGATGAAAGCGTCGTTGGTGCCCTCGCGACGGTGGTATCCACAGTCCGCGACCTGGCCGGTCACGAGGTGGCCAGCGGCCGCACAGCCATCGACGTGGGTGCACAGCCGAAGACGGCAACCACCGACATTCGAGTGCCGCATCCGAAGTTGTGGTCGGCCGCGAACCCGTACCTGTATACGTTGCGGAGCGACGTCATCCTCCACGGGCGGATCGTCGATTCGACCAGCGCACGTTTCGGCATGCGATGGACAAAGTTCGACCCGCGGGAGGGCTTCTTCCTCAACGGCGAGTACACCAAGATCCACGGCGTGGACCTTCACCACGATCAGGGAGCGCTTGGTTCAGCGGTCAACAAGGACGCACTGTACCGCCAGATGCGCCTGATGAAGAGTATGGGAGTCAACGCGCTGCGGACCTCGCACAACCCCCCGGCGCCTGAGCTGATCCAGGTGTGCGAAGAGCTGGGCATTGTGGTGATGGTCGAAGCGTTCGACACTTGGCGGAAACCGAAGGTTACCTACGATTATGGGCGGTTCTTCGACGCCAACAGCGACGCCGACATCACCGAGATGGTCAACGCCGCGAAAAACTCGCCGTCGGTGATCCTGTGGTCTATCGGCAACGAAATTCCCGATTCCACCTCGGCGCCGGTCGCCTTGCCGATTGTCAAGCGGCTTATCTCCGATGTGAAGGCGGTCGACCCGACCCGGCCGGTGGTTATCGGCTCGGACAAATACGACAACGTCCCGTCGGACGGCTCAGGGCCCGATGTTGGGCTGCGAGAACTGGACGGTCTTGGGCTCAACTACAACACCGCTGGGTCCACCGACGGCCTGCACGCCAAGTACCCGGACAAGTTCCTGTTCGAATCGGAGTCGTCATCTGAAACCTCGGCGCGCGGGGTGTACCAGGACCCGGATCAGCTCAACACTGGGGAGAACTACACCCCTGGCAAGCGAGCCACGTCTTCCTACGACAACAACCTCAAGCAGTGGACCGCAAGCGGCGAATATGGCCTCAAGAAGGACCGCGACCGAAAGTGGTTTGCGGGTCAGTTCTTGTGGGCGGGAATGGATTACCTCGGCGAGCCCACGCCTTACAGCGCTTTTCCGGTGAAGACCTCCTTCTTCGGCGCCATGGACACCGCCGGTTTCCCGAAGGATATGTACTACCTGTTCAAAAGCCAGTGGACGACCGACCCGATGGTGCATCTGTTGCCGATGAACTGGACCGATCACAAGCCGGGTGAGCAGGTTAGCGTCTGGGCTTATTCCAATGTGGATACGGTCGAGCTGTTCCTCAACGGAAAATCGCTCGGTACGCGTACGTTCGATCACAAGACCACCACAGATGGGCGCTCGTACCTTGAGACGAGGGAACCATCAGGGGATGACAAGAACGTCACTGCCGGGAGGTTTCCCGGAAGCTACACAGGCCCCAATGGCAGCAGCGGGAAGCTGCATCTTGCCTGGACGGTACCGTTTGCCCCGGGCGAGCTGGTCGCCGTGGCCACGAAGGGCGGCAAGGAAGTGGCCCGCGACCGGATCGACACCGCGGGCACCCCGGCCACCGTGCGGCTCACTCCGGACAAGAAGGTCATCACTGCCGACGGCCGAGCACTGTCCTACATCACCGCCGACATCGTCGATAACCACGGCGTGGTCGTCCCAGGAGCGGACAACCTCATCGACTTCGAGGTCACCGGCGGCAAGCTCGCCGGGACCGATAACGGCCGCCCGGAGGATGCGGGAAACTACAAAGCCTCGTCACGACATGCCTTCAACGGCAAAGCACTCGCCATCATCGGCTCAACAGCCTCTGGCCCCGTCAGCATCCGGGCCCGCGGCGCCGGTCTGGAACCTGGGACCGCCACGGTGTGGTCGGTGAAGCAGAACCGACACGGCACGGTGGGTGTCGACCCTGTCCGGTTGCGCGTGCCGGTGGGTGACCGTTTCTCCCTGCCTGGGCAGGTCCAGATCGTCAGCGCCGACGGGAAGACCCAGCCCGCCAACGTGCTTTGGCTCCAGGCGCCCAAATGGGCCTCTGACAAACCTGGAGTTACCACGATCAGGGGCGTCGTCCTTGGAGCCGACGCTACCGCAGAGGCGACTGTGACCGCCTACCAACCCACCGGGTCGGATACATGGTCCACGGTCGTTCCGGTCGGTACGGCTCCCACGTTGCCGCGGAACGTCCGAGTGGTCTACAGCGACGGCGTGGACCGTTTCCTTCCGGCCACATGGGAGGCGTTCCCCAAGTCCAGTTACAGCCAGGCGGGAACGGTGAACATCGGCGGAGCGATCGCGGGAACCGTGTTGCGTGCCACTGCCCAGATCCGGGTGACGGCCGATTTCAAGCCTGGCCAGAACCTCGCCGCGGCGACGAGTCCGGCACGACCGTCCGCTGACGCGAGCTACTCCGGTGCCCCCACCACACTTCCGTCGGCGTTGCTGGACGGCGTCACCAATACCGGAGGATGGTCCAACTTCTACTCCAAAGCCGCAACCAAGTTGCTGCCCGCGGTCAGCAAGGCACACGGGCAGGAGTGGGTATCCGTGGGATGGACCACTCAACAGACGATTAGTCAGCTGAAGGCGTATTTCACCACGGGCCCGGCCCGTGTATTGCCGTCCTCGGCGCAAGTGTCCTATTGGGATGGAAGTGCCTGGGTACCGGTCAACGGTCTGCACATCACATGGGCCACGGCTTCGAACACCGCGTCTATCGTGACCTTCGACCCAGTGAGCACCTCCGCTCTCCGGCTCGAGATGACCATTTCGGCACCCGGGAGTTCGACGGGTTTTCTGCAGATGACTGAACTCGAAGCAATCGGTGACTTGCTGCATTGATGCACTTCGGACTACCCAGTCGGCGCGGCTGAACACGCTTTTGCCCTAATATTCGCCTCAGCTCCATAGTTTGTGCCAGCAATGCCGAGGTGCGTGCCGGTCTCATCGACACAAGCGTTTTGGTCTGAATAATTTAGCTATACTAATGTCATGGCTCAACCTATGTATGCCGACGACGATGGCGATCTCGAACTGAGCGCTCCATGGGAGCGCGCTATTGATACTGCGCGTCACGGCAAAATCGCATGGCTATCTGAGCACCACAGGAGAAAGTTTGCGCTATTACCTGCCGGCCTAGCAGAATCGGCGCTGGAGGCTCTCGAAGATGCTGAAGATCGGGCTGCCATTGCACAAGCCCGAGCTCGCCGGGCGGCTGGCGAGCTCGCTATTCCATTGGAGCGGATCGAGGCTGAGATCACTGCTGATGAGCAGGCAGCCAAGGCGTGAGCAATGGGTCCTATCGAGTGGGTTTTGACTCAATAGCTAGAAAGCAATTCCGCAGGCTTGATACAACAATACGCCGCAAAATCATCGAGGCACTGCGTCGCCTTGCTATCGATCCTCGCATGGCTAACCCCAATGTGACCCCAATGGAAGGCGCGGACCTGACGTACCGCCTTCGCGTTGGTGGGTACCGTGTTGTCTACGAAATCTACGATGATGAGCTTTTGATTCTGGTGGTTGGAACCGGCAGCCGCGGTCAGATTTACAAAAAACGTCGTTGATGTCGCTAGCGCGTCTTCTACCGTGCGGTTATTAATAACGAGGTGATGCACGATAAAAATTTTTGCACAAGTTCTCTTAACTTGGCAAAAACACGCTGCCACTGACCTGGTCGCTTCATCGACGATGATGGCAGTAGCTTGCCATCGTGCACCATGTCGTAACACCCCCACAGCACCCACAGCATAGGCGGTGAGACCGGACCCCTAAAATTAGTTTTGTGTTTGACACGCTGTCTTCTCGTCTGTCCAAGGCCCTGGATTCTTTGCGATCTAAAGGCCGCCTCAGCGATGCCGATATCGAGGCTGCCGCGCGCGAGATCCGCATCGCGCTGCTGGATGCCGATGTCGCGTTACCGGTGGTTAAGGCGTTCATATTCGAGGTGAAGCAGCGCGCCCAGGGAGCGCAAGTCAACAAAGCTCTTAACCCGGCACAGCAGGTCATCAAGATCGTGCACGAAGAGCTCATCAAGATTTTGGGTGGCCAGACTCGCCGGCTGCAGTTCGCCAAGCAGCCGCCGACGGTGATCATGCTTGCCGGCCTGCAAGGGGCCGGTAAGACCACGCTGGCTGGAAAGCTGGGCCGCTGGCTTCGCACGCAAGGGCACGCCCCGCTGCTGGTGGCCGCGGATTTGCAGCGCCCCAACGCGGTGCAGCAGTTACAGGTGGTGGGTGAGCAAGCCGGGGTTGAGGTCTTCGCGCCCGAACCCGGTAACGGTGTGGGGAATCCCGTTGTGGTGGCGCGTGCCGCGGTGGATTTTGCCCGCGACAAACTGTATGACGTCGTCATTGTCGACACCGCCGGCCGGCTGGGTATCGATGCCGAGCTGATGGCGCAGGCCGCATCGATCCGAGATGCCGTGCAGCCTGATGAAACACTGTTCGTGGTAGATGCGATGATCGGCCAGGACGCGGTGGCCACGGCGAACGCGTTCGCTCAGGGCGTGGGCTTTACCGGCGTTGTGCTCTCCAAGCTCGATGGCGACGCGCGCGGTGGTGCCGCGCTGTCGGTACGCCATGTCACAGGTCAGCCGATCATGTTCGCCTCCACCGGCGAGCAGCTCACCGACTTCGATGTGTTTCATCCGGATAGGATGGCCTCGCGCATCCTTGACATGGGCGATGTACTCACGCTGATCGAGCAGGCCCAGCAGGTTTTTGACGCCGATCAGCAGCAGCGTATGACGCAGAAAATGCTCGGTGCGGGCGATTTCACGTTGGAGGATTTCTTAGAGCAGATGCTGGCAATCCGGAAGATGGGCCCGATCGGCAACCTGTTGAAAATGATGCCGGGCATGGGCGGAATGAAGGATCAACTTGCCCAGCTCGATGATGCCCACATCGATCGGACTACAGCCACCATCCGCGGCATGACCCCGGCGGAGCGCGAAGATCCTAAGATCATCAACGGCTCGCGGCGCCAGCGCATTGCGGGTGGTTCTGGAGTAAGTGTCACCGAGGTGAACCAGCTGGTAGACCGATTCTTCGAGGCCCGCAAGATGATGAAAGGCATGGGCGGCCAGTTCGGCGTACCCGGAGCGGCACGGCGAAGCAAGAAGGCATCGGGTAAGGCTGGCGGCAAGACGGGAGGCAAAAAAGGTAAAGGTGGCGGGGGCAAGGGACGGCCGGGCGCAGCACCGAATCGGCCGGGCCCAGCAGCTTCGGCGTTTGGGGACTTGTCCGGCCTCGGGTTGGGCGAGGGCGGCGGCATGCCGGAGGGTTTCCCCGTCCCGAATATCGACTTCTCCCAGCTCCGCGGCGGTGAGCGCGAGTAAGCTCAGCGTTTGGTTCTGGTCAGCAATGGAGGGTCGGAGGCACCCGTAGCACGCGGAGGAGCTCGATTCCACTGTGTCTCCTAGCCGGAAAGCACCACGCTGGTGGAAAATAGCAATAATGTCCCCTTTAGATAACCTTGCTGCTGTATAGTAAAAATATAGCGATTTGTAGCCATATTTATGATTAACTAGCGCGTGTGAGTTATCGGCTGGGGCTTGTGGCTTTCCTCGTAACAGGATTAATGGCGCTGTCTATAACGCCGATTTCTGCCTCAGACAGCCAAGATGCCATTCCGGGGCAGCAAGCTATCGATTCGGCTGCTCACCCGTTCGCAATGGCGCCATCTAGCTCCGCCTATTGGACAGCTGCCCGCATGGAAGCGGCAACGCCAGTGCCCGCGCCTTCGGCTCAGCCCGGCCTTGGCCCGAGTACATCACGACCCGCATCTGGGGCTAAAGCCTCCCGGTGGACAGCTGATGGTGCGATAACGAAAACTATCGGGCGCGTCTTTTTCCGCTTCGGTAGCGATAACGTTACCTGCAGTGCGTCGGTAGTCACCGCAGCGATTGCTGACCTGGTGGTGACGGCCGCGCATTGTGTGGCCCCCGATGGGCGCACACCTGGGCGCAACTGGGTCTTCGTTCCCGGTTACCGGGATGGCGCCACGCCGTACGGTAAGTGGGCAGCTCGCGAGCTGACTGCGGCCCCGGGCTGGGTGCGAAGCCGGGGCAAAGATTTCAACGAAGATGTGGGATTCGCGCGGCTTCGCACGCAGGGTGGTAGACATATTGCCGACGTTGTAGGCAGCAACGGGATCGCTTTTAATAACGTGGTAGGTAGCTCGGTCAGCGCATTCGGCTATCCAGCGGCCTCGCCATTTAATGGGAGTTCGCTGTACTTTTGCTCAGGTCAGACTAGATCCGATACTACGGAACCCACCAGCACAGATCTGGGGCTGGGTTGCACGATGAACGATGGTGCCTCAGGTGGGCCGTGGATGGTGGATATATCTCCAGAACTCGGCGGAGTAATCGTGTCGGTAAACAGCTTAGGGTACGACGAGCTGCCCAATGTGCTGTTTGGCCCTCGCTTTGGCGCCAGCATCGCAGCCCTATACGCATCCGTACAGATACCCGCACCAGCGGATTTCAATCCGGCCGCATAGCCGAGTGTTGGCCGATTAAGCGAAAGCTAAACGCGGTTCGTCAACGTGGATTAGCATGGTTTAGCTGTCAGGGCGCATAGACGTTGTGTGCGAGATCTGAAACGTGGTCACGTGAGGTGAGAATTATGTCTAAAGGCTGGGGTAGTCGTGCCGGCGCTCTCGCCCTGGTCGCGCTTGTGAGCAGCTGCGCTTCGGGGGGGGCTAATCAAGGATCCGCCCCGTCGGCGGAACCTTCTGCCTCCCCTGCTCCTGCGCCGCCTGGTACTGCCGGTGTAGTTGTGCTTTCCGGCGGCAAAACGGCTGCCTTGGCCGCGCTTGGAGATGATCACGCCGATACCATTGTCTGTGGTCCATCTGATGTTCCTGACGTCATAAGCATCCCACTGACCAGGGATTCCTCTGGGCAAGTTGCAAGTCCCCTTGCGGTGAGGATAGTTAACAAAGGCGCGTTGTTCGTTACCTTTAAAGATACATCATTCACGTGTGTTGCGAATACTGTTACTGATGCCGGCCAGCGACCGGACGCCGTTGCGTTTGTCCCTGATGGAACGCCTTCAGGTGCCGGAGTGGCTGGTGTGGTGCGCCCAGAAGCAGTTCCGGCCAATTCTCCTCCCGGGGCAGGTTCCGCCGCGGTCGCAGACAAGCCTGTGGGGGAAGCCTGCGTTACGCTGAATAATTTTGTGGGTTTCTCGGTTAATCTGCCGCCGTGTGATGGGGCGATTTCTGGAGGGTCAACGCGGAGATCATCAGCTGCTGGCCGAGCACGCGCCAATCCGCGCCCCAAACTGTAGCTCCCTAGCGCTGGCCGAGGCGAGCTCGACAGCAGGGCAGCAGCGACTGCTGTCAGAATTGAACTGTGCTGACTGACTCCACGCCGCCGCTGCATGTTCGCGGGGTTGTGCTGCCCGAAGAAGTAGAGCGCGACATCTGGATCACCGGCGACCGCCTGAGCTTTGAACGGGTATCCGGTGCGACGACGATTGCCGATCGAGGTTGGATCGTCCCTGGTCTGGTAGACGCGCACTGTCATATCGGGATCGGCCCCGACGGCCCGATCAGCGATATCGCGAGCGCTCGCGAGCTAGCAATCCAAGACCGGGACGCGGGTGTGCTTGCCATCCGGGACGCGGGCTCACCCATCGAATACGCCGAACTCGACCACGACCCACAGCTACCACGGCTGGTACGAGCCGGCCAGCACTTAGCCCCGCCGAAGCGATACCTGCCCAAGCTGGCCGTCGAGTGTGAACCGGAGGAGCTTGCCGCGCAAGCCACACGGCAAGCCCACGCTGGGAACGGTTGGATCAAGCTAGTGGGGGACTGGATCGATCGATCTCGCGGTGATCTAGCGCCCACCTACGACGACGCTACGTTCGCGGCTGCCGTGGACGCCGCCCACGCCGCCGGCGCACGGGTCGCGGTGCACACGTTCTCTGAAGCCGCGCTTCCCGGTCTGATTGCCGCGGGCGTGGATTCCATCGAGCACGGCACTGGCCTCTCCGAGGATCTCATCGACCTCATGGCGCAGCGGCAGATCGCCCTAGTCCCCACGCTAACCAACATCGATAACTTTCCGCACTACGCGCAGAAAGGGCAGGCGAAGTTTCCGCACTACGCCGAACACATGCGGGCGCTGCACCAGCGGTTTCCGGACGTGGTTGCATCGGCTTATGCGGCGGGTGTGCCGATTTTTGTGGGCACTGATGCTGGCAGCGTCGTTAGCCATGGGCTGGCGGCCGCGGAAATCCTTCGGCTACACGAAGTGGGAATGTCGACGACCGACGCGCTGGCCGCCGGGTCGTGGAAAGCCCGGCAGTGGCTTGGCTTTTCTGGCATCGCCGAAGGCGGTTTAGCGGACCTAGTGGTGTACGCCTGCGACCCCCGGCTTGACCTGCGAGTGTTGTATGCCCCTGAACGGATCGTGCTGCGCGGCCGGGTAGTGCGGTAGAGACTGCTGAATCAAAGTTTGTCGCTGAGGATGTTAGCAACTTTCCGTAGATCACTAATAAGTTCCGGAAGTTGCCGACGCGCGGTCGTATGCAAAATTTCTACATCAACAGACCAATAGCCGTGCACGATCCTATTGCGAAGCTGTATAGGTTTTTCCCACGGAATCCGTGGGAAACGCTTCCTTGCCTCTTCGGAGATTTGATTAGCCGCCTCGCCAATCACTGTAAAATTCCATAGCAGCGCGTCATGCCGCTGCCGGTTAGCTGCCAATTCGTCAATCGATACGTCGTTGGTTAACAGCTGGGCCTGCTCTGCCGCGTCGATCATCTCATTAACCAGTAAAATGTCACGTTGCATGTATGACGCGCGCTTCGGCTAGAACGGTCAGCTTGAGCATGGAATGCAGCGACTGGCGAGATATTAAATCGACGGGGCGACCAAATATTGCTGAGAGCTCGGCTGAGAGCTCTTCAATTTCCCAGCCGAGCCGTTTTCCTGGCTGCAACCTGTACAGCAGGTCGACATCACTATCTGATCTGACCTCGTCTCGGGCTGCCGATCCAAACACAGCTAGTTCAGCGATGCCATATCTTTCACATACGGCGGCCAAGGACTCCTCATCAATCTCTGCCTTTGCGATAGTGAGCATGTGTACAGGTTACTCCCTTAGTGAATTTGGAGTGATGCGTTAGCCAGCGCGAACCTTTTCGGCTAGACGCGTCTTTAGTACGGCCGGGTCTGTGATAGGCAGGTCGCACACAAACCCTCGACACACGTAGGCCGCTGGACTTCCATCGACGAGCGGGCGGTTGGCCAGCAGTGGCGCACCCGGCGTCTCGGGTTCGCTAGCAACGACCACCGCGCCGCCCGCCCTAGCCCGCCAGGCGGTTGCGCGCAGCTGCTTCGCTAGCGGTCCGCTACCGACGATCGCGATCTGCGCTGGTCCGCTCAGCAGCGCAAGTGCGGCGTTCCCCGCCCATCCGGCAAAGCGGGGAGCGTGCGTGACTAGCTCTTTGTAACCAGACAGCGCTGCTACTGCGTGGCCTCGATAGCTTGGCTCACCCGAGAGCGCGGAGTAGTTGACTAATGCACCGATCATGGCGGAAGTGCCAGATGGGGTGGCGGTGTCCGTGAGTTCTTTGGGGCGCCGAAACAGCGGCTCACCCTCGTTGGAGGTATCGAAGAAGCCACCGCGGGGATCGCCGAAGTGAGCGAGGGCCGCGTCCAGGATTTCGCCGGCGGCGCTGAGCCACCTGCCTTGCCCGGTAGCTTGATGCAGCACGCAGAGTGCTTCGGCAAGGCAGCCGTAGTCTTCGAGCACTCCTGGTGGTCCTACTACACCGGCCAGTGACGTGCGCGTCAGCGCCCCGTCACGCCAATGCTTGGCCAGGATCAGCTCGGCCGCTTCGATTGCGGCGTTGAGGGTTGTCTGGTTTTCAGTCAGCACGCCATGTTCGGCCAGCGCCGCTATCGCTAGCCCGTTCCATGCTGTGACCACTTTGTCGTCCCGGGCCGGCTGAGACCGCCGCGCACGGCCGGCTAGCAGCATCGCCCGTAGCCGGGCCCAGCGCTGCTCGTCGTCGGGGTCCTGGCGTAGTTGCAGCACACTCGTGCCGTGCTCGAAGCTGCCCTCAGCTGTCACCTGGCACAGGTTGGCCACCCACTCCCCGTCCGCTGGGCCGAGTAAGTCTCGCAGCTGCTGCGGAGTCCAGGCGTAGGTGGCCCCTTCAACTCCGTCAGTGTCGGCATCCAGCGAGGAAGCGAAACCGCCCTCGCTGGTTCGCAGCTCCGCGAGCAGAAAGTCAGCCGTCTGGTCGGCCACTCGGCGTGCCAGCTTGTCCCCGGTGACCTGCCACAGATTGAGGTAGAGGCCAAGCAGTAGTGCGTTGTCGTACAGCATCTTTTCAAAATGTGGCACAGTCCAGGTTTCGTCCACGCTGTAACGGGCGAATCCGCCGGCCAACTGGTCATACATCCCGCCCCGGGTCATCGCTTCGCAGGTATGACGAACCATTTCCAGCGCGGTGGTGTGGCCGGTATCAGCGTGGTAGCGGAGCAGGAACTGCCCCACCATGGACGACGGAAACTTGGGTGCGCCCCCGAAACCGCCGTTAACCTGATCGTGCTCGCCGGTAAGGGTGTGTACCGCTGTCGTTAGGTCGGCGGCGGTCAGCTGCGAATCGAGCGAGGAGTTGCGTGCGGATTCACGTTCTAGTGCTTGCCGCAAGCTCTCGCCTTGGCTCAGTACGGCTTCTCGCTGTTCACGCCACGCTCGGGCAGCTGCCACAACGAGCTGGCTGAACTGCTCGCGGGGAAAATAGGTGCCGCAGTAGAACGGTTCCCCGTCAGGCGTGCACCACACAGTCATTGGCCAGCCACCGCGACCGGTCATCAGCTGCGTGGCCGACATGTACACCGAATCGATATCGGGGCGCTCTTCACGATCCACTTTGATCGGCACGCAGTGGGCATTGATCAGTTCTGCGGTAGCTGGGTCCTCGAAAGATTCGTGCGCCATCACGTGACACCAGTGGCAGGCCGCATACCCCACGCTCAGCAGCACCGGAACGTCACGCTTTTGTGCCTGCTGGAATGCCTCAGCACACCATGGCCACCAGTCCACGGGGTTATCAGCATGCTGACGCAGATACGGTGAGGTGGCTGTTGCCAGTCGGTTGGCCATTTTGCCACGCTACGCCTCAATAGATGCTGGGCGTCCTCTGCTGGCGATCATGCGCGCTTCAGTGTTGGGGAAACGCGATAGTGCCGGCTCTGTGACGGATCGAATTGTGTGTTCCGACTTAGCGGAGAGGTAACGCGCGGACTCTGATACCTCTGGTGGTGAAGGCTGCTATTGCGCCAGTTTGCAGGTGTGGTTCCAGGATTTCAAGCTGTTGGAGGATAACATCTACCAGAGCGGTTGGGTGCAAGTCGATGATTTCTCTCACCAGCAGAACAGAAGGTTTCCTCGCGCGAGTACTGGCCAGAAGGGCACCAAAGTCGGTATCTGCGGAGCTGATGATTCGATCATCCGTTGCGGCGATGGCCATGAGTGTGGCATCGGGAGCACTGGCAGCTTGAAGATCATATACGTGGGTTGCGTCATGGCTTTCTTTAGAGAGAAGCGCCGCTACTTGAGGTGACAGATTTTCGTCAACGAGGAATCTCACACGGGCTCGCGTAGGCGGTAGAAGTGAACATTCGTGGATGCTGCAGCGTATTCCAGGGCTTGGCTGATGTCTTCACGGTCTAGGTGGGGATAGTTTTCCAGGATCTCGTCAAAGCTCCACCCGCTTGCTACCAGCCGTACCACGGTCTCCACTGTGATGCGCAGGCCACGAATGCAGGGTTTACCTTCGAGCTTGTCTGGCTCGACAGTGATCCGATCAAAGTCCATAGTGTTCCCTTCCGCTACCCATACTCCCAGATACGTCCAGGGCCAACCCGTGCTCGTGCCAACCCGTGCTCGTGCCAACCCGTGCTCGTGCCAACCCGTGCTCGTGCCAACCCGTGCTCGTGCCAACCCGTGCTCGTGCCAACCCGTGCTCGTGCCAACCCGTGCTCGTGCCAACCAAAGCGGGGATTCACAGAGGTAAATCTTGTGAGCGAAGACTTCATCCTCCATGTGATAGGAAAAGCTAAGGTATGGATACTTATTTCATGCGGTCGCGATAGTGCCGAGCGCAGCTCGGGCGTTCTCGTCCATGGCGGCTTCGGCTGAACAGCCCGAGTCAGACCGCTGCCTGTCTGCTAAGTCCGATGAGCGCGGCGCCAGTGAGCCGGAAGGTAGTCCACTCATCCTCGGGAGCTGCGCCAATCGAGGTGTAGAGCCCGATCGCTAGGGCGTTCCAGTTGAGTACTGACCCCTCTAATCTGGAATATCCACGCTGCACGCACTCCTTGGCCACACTGCTCAGCAGAGCCTTACCTAGCCCTAGTCCCCGCTGTCCCGGCTGAACGTAGAGGTCTTCTATATAAATGCCATGTGTGCCGCGCCAGGTAGAGAAATTTAGGAACCACAGGGCGCAACCGACAAGCCGCCCGTCGACCTCGGCCACGTGACCGAACAGCGACGGATTCTCGCAAAACAGGCCAGTTTGTAGCTGTTCAGGTACTAGGTGGCACTCCTGTGGAGCTTTCTCGTACCCGGCCAATTCATGGACCAACCCCGTTACCGCATCGACGTCAGTCTCACGCACTCTTCGGATATGTGAACTCGTCATGTTAGTAGGATACGTCAGCTGGTAGGGCCAAGTCGTAGGAGCGGACCATGAACGCGGTGGTAATTGGGTGCGGTGTCTCCGGGCTCTCATCCGGTATCCGCCTGTTGGAAAGCGGTGTCGATACCGAGATTTGGACTCGCGAGCCGGCGGCGGAAACTACCTCCAGCGTCGCGGCCGCTTTCTGGTACCCATACAAGGTTTACCCAGAAGACCTCGTCTTCAACTGGGCGGCTGCGACGTACGCTGAGCTGATCAAGCTAGCAGCGATCTCCGGTACCGGAGTTGCTATCCGCGAGCTTCTGGAAATACTGCCCGGGCAAGCCGCACAACCGTGGTGGCGGGAGATCGTGGACGGTTTCCAACGTCCTACCGGCGCCCAGCTGCCGCTGGAGTACTCCGATGGCTACCTTTTCGCCTGCCCAGTGGCTGAGATGCCGATATACCTCGCCTACCTGCAACGACGCTTCGAGGACCTGGGCGGCACCGTTCGCATGCGGACTGTCGATTCCGTAACCGAGCTGTTCGATAACCATGATGTGATCGTCAACTGCACCGGTATGGGAGCTCGTGAGCTGGTCGGTGACCAGACGATGATTCCGATCCGCGGGCAAGTGGTCCGCGTGAGTCAGGTAGGTATCGAGCGGATTCTGCTGGATCAGCACGGAGCCGCTGGATTGACCTACATCGTTCCGCGCTCCCGCGATTGTGTGCTGGGCGGTACGGCAGAACCTAACGATGAGGGCCTGGCCCCAGATGAGCAGACCGCAGCCGGAATTCTAGCCAGATGCGTCAAGCTCGACCCCCGTCTAGTCAACGCAGTCGTCCTAGAGCACCAGGTCGGCCTTCGACCGAGCAGACCGGCTGTCCGGGTGGAGCTCGACCGTGATGTGGCGCACGGGCGACTGATCCATAATTACGGTCACGGAGGTGCCGGGGTGGCGCTGTCGTGGGGATGCGCGGACGCAGTAGCGCGATTGGCGACTCTGGCAGGGTAGGAAACGGAAACAGATGAGGTTAAGCCGGCTTTTTCTCGTCAAAAGCGCGGGTGTCTCGCGGCGGCAAGAAGGGCTCGGCGTTGGCGGGTTGCCCAGCGACGATGCAGCGGCTCCGTTCTAGCTCGGCATTGAGCTGGGCGCCGAATAGAATGGCAAGGTTGGTTATCCATAGCCAAACCAGCAAGATGATCGGCGTAGCGAGCGTGCCATAAGTCTTGTTATATGAGCCGAAATTCGCCACATAGAAACCGAAAGCCGCCGACGATAGGACCCAGATCAGCACGGCTACTATGCTGCCCGGCGTCACCCAGACAAAACCACCCTGCCGCACGTTCGGTGAGGCCCAGTACAGCACCCCGAATAACAGGCTAATCGCCAGCACCAGCACCGGCCACTTCGCGAAGTCCCACACTGTGACCAGCCCGGACCCCAGACCCAGTGATGACCCCACCTGCTTGGCGATAGCTCCAGTAAGCGCCACCGCAAGTGCGCTTACGGCGAGGATCACGCCTGCCAGTAGCGTGATAACCAGCCGCAACGGCGCCGTTTTCCAGATCGGCCGCCCCTCCTCCATGTGGTAGATCGCGTTGGACGCTCGCATGAAGGCGGCAATGTACCCCGAGGCCGACCACCAGGCCGCCACAATGCCCACAATGACCAGAACGCTGGCGGTGCCAGTTGAGCCTTCCAGGTTCCGCACTGTGCTGGTGAGAATGTCGCGCACTGTGCCGGGCGCCAACTGCGAGATATTGTCCACGATGGTGCGGGTTGCGGAAGAACTCAGCAAACCGATCGTTGATACCGCTGCCAGCAGTGCCGGAAAAATTGACAGCACGCTGTAGTAGGTCAGAGCCGCCGCCCAGTCGCTGAGGTTGTTGGCGTTTACGTCTTTTAAGGTGCGCTTGGTTGCTGCCCACCACGATCGTTTCGGCAATTCTGACGGTCGGGCTGGATCAGTTTTGAGCGGTGAATGTGTAGGTTCGTGCTCAGTTGAGGCAACCATGACGTTGAACCTTTCCCTTGAGGCAATGATGTGTTTTCTGTGCCCGCGGTGTTCTAACCATCGTAGCTATGGCTACCCGTGGCGCAGCCATGTTGCGCCGAGGTGCTCTGCGAGCTTCAGGTGCGCCTCGGCTCGGTCCAAAGATGTCAGGCACACTTCCCCAGCAATCAATAGCGTGACCCATCGCAGCACTTCCTCTTCGCGCAGGCCCAGCAGGGCAGTGATAGCGAATGCGCGCTCGGGTGTGTCCGCGACTGGAAGCTGCGTGAGCGCCCACAGCGCGGCGTCATACACCGATTGTCCGGCACAGGGGTTGGGGTCGATAACAAGCAGCCCTCGATCGGTGGACACGAGGATGTTCTTGCTTTGCAGGTCTCCGTGGCACAGGAGAGGTGGTCCCTGGAGTGTCTGTGCAAGGTCGATCGCGCCGTGCCGCGCTCGCGCGAGCTGCTCCGGAGAAAGTAGCCCATGGCGATTTTCCGTCGCTCGGTCGAAGCGCAGTCGTAACGCGTCTATCAACGATGGCATCCCGGGCGGAACCGCGGGGCGAGAGAGCTTCGTCAGCAGAGTGGCGAGGTCTTCGGCCGTCATGTTATCGGCAGAGTCGCCCGGCCATACACGCTCCAGCAACAAGGCGCGTGCGTTATCGGAAGCAGCCAGTAGAGCGGCAGCACCGTGACCATTCCACGCTCGTAGCGCGGCTGCTTCCTCCTGAGACCACCGCGACCACGGTGGCGCTAGCTTGAGCACAGCTGGGGCGTCCGCGCGCTTTACGGAAAGCACCACGCTGACAGATCCGCCCGCAAGCGGTGCTTCCACAGTGAAGTGCCACTTCCGCGCCCACGATTGTGCTATGCCTGGAGCCTCATCCAGCCAGGCTCGGGCTTGCTGCCCGTGATGATCGAGCCAACGTTGCGCCACTGAAACATCAACCAACTCGGCATCGGAGTTAGTGGCTTGCAGCCTTCTGCGCACGTTGTCAGCGTTTCAGAATCTGGCAACGTGTGCCCACCCATAGCGGCGTTTTCGGGGAAAACGTCGCGGTGCCCCATGGTTTAAGGGCGTTTTCCCTGAAAACGCCGCGACACAGGGGCGGCCCGATGGGGCTCGCGCCGATGCCGCGCAATGCGCCCAGCGTGCAAACGAATATCATCTGGCCTTATGTCACCTCGTGCAGCTGTGCTGACGCCACAGTCAGAAAATTTTCCTCGCTGGTATCAAGATGTAGTTACCAAGGCTGAGCTGGCCGATAACGGTCCAGTCCGCGGCACGATGGTGATCCGCCCGACCGGATATGCCATCTGGGAGAAGATGCAAGCCGAGGTCGACGCTCGAATCAAGGCCACCGGCGCGAAGAACGCCTACTTTCCGCTGTTCATCCCCGAGAGCTATATGCATCGGGAAGCCGAGCACGTCGAAGGCTTCAGCCCTGAGCTTGCCGTGGTTACCCACGGCGGCGGGAAGCAGCTGGAGGAGCCCGTAGTGGTGCGGCCTACCAGCGAAACCGTGATTGGCGAGTTCATGGCTAAGTGGACGCAGAGTTACCGCGACCTTCCACTGCTGCTCAACCAATGGGCAAACGTGGTGCGCTGGGAACTGCGGCCCCGCATCTTCCTGCGCACCAGCGAATTTCTATGGCAGGAAGGCCACACCGCGCATGCCACAGAGGCAGATGCGCGGGCGTACGCTCGCACAATCGTGCACGATGTCTATGAAGATTTTATAGTCAACGTGCTTGCTATCCCCGTCATGATAGGCCGAAAGACCGCTCGCGAGCGGTTCGCCGGAGCCACGGATACGTACACGGTAGAAGCAATGACCGGCGATGGTAAAGCGCTGCAGATGGGCACCAGTCATGAGCTAGGTCAGAACTTTGCACGCGCTTTTGACATTGGCTACCTTTCCGCTGCGGGGAGTCAGGAGCTGGCCTGGACCACCTCCTGGGGAGTCTCCACCCGCATGATCGGCGGCCTCATCATGGTCCATGGTGACGATAGCGGCCTTCGGCTCCCACCAAAGTTGGCTCCCACGCAGGCGTTGGTGATGGTGGTGAAGAACGACGAAAACGGTGAGGTTGCGGTCGCGGCGGAGAAGCTGCGTGAGGCGCTGGTCGGCGCGGGAGTCCGCGTGGAACTTGACGATCGTGTAGACACTCCGTTTGGTCGCCGAGCGGTAGACGCTGAGCTCAAAGGCGTGCCGGTGCGGCTGGAGCTCGGTCCACGAGATCTTGCCGAGGGCAACGTGGTGCTCGTCCGACGGTTAGTGGGGGAGAAGACGCCGATCACCCTCGATGGTGCGGTGGCCGCGACAGTGAATGCGCTGGAGGATGGCCAGCAGGCGTTGTTTGATCAGGCGCTACGCGCCCGCGAGCAGCGCACTGCCGACGTGAGCACACTCGCTGAGGTATCCGAGGCCGTCGTGGCTGGTTGGGCCCGGATGCCGTGGGAGTTGGTGCGTGGCGACGGCGAGGCCGCGCTTGCTGGGCAGGGCATTACGGTGCGCTGCCTGACCCGCTCTGACGGTAGCGTCCCTGACAGCGAGGATGAGCCCGAGCTGCTCGCCTACCTGGCCCGAGCCTACTAGCTTGGGTCTATTAATAACGGCCAGCACTTCATGACCAGATTGCGGCGATCGGAACAGCCTCGATCCGTTCGTCGAGCGTCCAGCGATTCTGGCCGGTGTGGAGGACTATACCGCGGATGAACCGCTCCTTCAGTTCATCGCGTAGCCATATCAAATGTCGAGCATCCCGCCGCTCGGGTGCGCTAGAGGATTTAATCTCGATACCGACGATCCATCCGCCGGCGTACTCAACGATCAAATCGATTTCTCGGCCGCCGCTTTTCTCGCGTAGGTGGAAAAGCATGGGATCATTGAGGCTGATTGTCAGCTCCGCCCGAAGCTGAGCGGTTACGAACGTATCCAAAAGCTGGCCCAGTACTGTTCCGTTACGCAGCACACCGGCGCTGTCAAGCCCAGTTAAGGCCGCGGTGAGTCCCGCGTCGGTCAGGTAGCGCTTCGGTGCTTGAGTAAGCCGCTTGAGCCGATTGCTAGACCAAGCGGGAATAGCCTCGGCGATGAACAGATCGCGCAGCAGCCCCTCATAGGCATGAGCTGTTTTACGATCTATACCGACTCGGCCAAACAAGGCTTGATCCTCGACGATGCAGGCTGAGTTCAGCCCTAACGCTGTAAAGAAGCGCCGCAACCTGATCGGATCCCGGCCTGGCGAGACGTGGAGTGCGTCTCGGTTCACCAGCTGCCGAATATATGTGGCGAACCATCGTCGCCGCAGCTGTGCCGACGGAAGAAAAACGGCCTCGGGGTAGCCGCCCGCAACCGCGGCATCGACGTAGTTACGTAGATCGACGCCCTCAATTCGCGACGGCAAGTCCAATGATCCTTGGGCGATCCGATCTAAAAACGGGGTAGCAGATACATCTCCAACTAGTTCGCGCATCGTCAGGCTGCCTATAGGAACGTCGATAACACGTCCGGTTCCCGGCCAAGTGGCGACATCAAGCTCTGCGTGCACAGAGCCGGTCAAGATGAAGCGGCCGGGAGTGTGCGCAGCGTCTACCGCTCTTTTTACCGCTCCGAGTATCTCAGGTACTTCCTGCCATTCATCAAGCAGCACCGGTTCCTCAAGGTTTCGCAGCGCGGCATCCGGGTCTGAGCGGAACGCGGAAGCTTCGTCCGCTCGATCAAGCCGCACAACCGTGCGGGCATGCTGTAGTGCGGTAGTTGTCTTACCGCATGCCCGTGGGCCTAGTAAAGAAACTGCCGGTAGGGCGGCGAGTAGTTCGTCGAGCATAGGATCAACTAGGCGTTTCCGATAAGCATCTGTCATAGCAGCTCATAGTATACGTACCCTGCTAAAGACGGAAAAACACTCCCGGCAAGGACGGAGTTCCAGTCCCACTGAGGACGGTTCTGGATCGTTCTTCGTAGTAGCAATCGACGAACTCGCCAATTCTGCTGTTTTCAGTGGCTAAACTCGCGCTTTGTCGAAAGTTCGTCGGCAGAAACGGTGCGGGCTGCGCAACGTTAACTAGCACTGGGGGGTTGGCGCGTTCACGGTCAGCTGCTCTGCGTTAAGCTACTCCAACGAACTGCACCGCGCCCCGGTCCCTCTCACCAGAGCGCGGTGAGTCCTTCACGTGGCAACTGCCAACGCGCCCCACTCGTTGCGTGCCACGTACTCGTGAACTACTTCTCAGGAGTAATCGAACTACCGTGGCCACCAAGATCAGACTGATGCGGCTTGGCAAGATCCGCACACCTCAGTACCGTATTGTCATCTCCGACTCTCGTAACAAGCGAGACGGCAAGTACATCGAATCCATCGGTCAGTATCGGCCTAAAGAAGAGCCGTCGTTTATCGTCGTGGACTCAGAGCGTGCGCAGTACTGGCTATCGGTCGGTGCGCAGCCCACTGAGCCGGTGCTGACCCTTTTGAAGTTGACCGGAGATTGGCAGCAGTTCAAAGGCCTGCCCGCCGAGAATCGGGTCCAGGTCGCCGAGCCCAAACAGTCTCGGGGCTCTCGCGCTGAGCTTGCCGCCGCCCGGGTAAGTGAGCTCGCCGTAGCGCAGGAGAGACTCAAAGCTGAGAAGAAAAAGACCAAGAAGACCGAAGACGAAGCTGGCTCCAAGAGCAAGGCCAGCAAAGACACGCCGGCTAGAGACGCCGCGCCTAGAGACGCCGCGCCTAGAGACGCCGTCGCTAGCAAGGACAGTGTCACCGCTGACACGGTTCCAGACAAGACGGCGTCGGACAAGGCTGTGTCAGAGAAAGCTGCGTCAGAGAAAGCTGCGTCAAACAAGACAGCTGACGGTCAGGGCTAGTGCTCGCTCAAGCCCTGGATCACCTCGTCCGCGGGGTTGTCGACCACCCAGACGATGTTGCGGTAGAGCTGATTCCGCAAGGGCGTAACCGGCTGCTCGAAGTGCAGGTGCACCCTGACGACGTGGGTAAAGTCATTGGTCGAAATGGTCGTACGGTGAAGGCGCTTCGGCAGGTAATGGGCAGCGTCGGTGGGCGTGGCATCAGGGTGGAGATTCTTGACGACGTCCTTGATGGCGGAGTTGAGGATATGGGCGAACCCGCTGAAGATTCCACGGCCGTGGGCTCCACGTAAAGCGTTGTATCGATGTTGCTCCTGGTGGGTCGTTTAGGTCGGCCGCACGGCGTGCGCGGTTTGATTACCGTGGAGCCGACTACCGATGAGCCAGAACAGCGTTTTGCCGTTGGTTCGTCTCTGTTGACTGAGCCAGCGGCGCGTGGTCCGATCACGGTAACTCACATGCAGCGGCATGGTGATCGTTTGTTACTCGGCATCGAGGGTGTTACTGACCGTGACTCCGCGGAGCAACTGCGCGCAGTTAAAGTGCTGGTGGATTCTGACCAGATTCCAACGCCTACCGACCCAGAAACGTTTGCTGATCATCAACTGATTGGGTTGCGGGTCGAGCTGGAAAGCGGCGATTTCCTCGGTGAGGTGCTGGCAATGAACCATGGTGCTGCCGGGGACCAGCTGGTGGTCGCTTATCGCGGACGCGAGGTGCTGGTGCCATTCGTTTTGGCGATTGTGCCAGTGGTTGATGTCGCCGGCGGTCGAATGGTGATAGACCCACCCGAAGGTCTGCTGGAGCTGTAACTGTGCGTATTGACATCATCTCCATCTTCCCCGACTACTTCAGCCCGCTAAACCAAGCGCTACTGGGCAAGGCTCGTGCTGCGGGCCTGCTCTCCATTCACGTGCACGACCTACGTCGCTGGACCACTGACCTGCACCGCACCGTCGATGACACGCCCTACGGCGGGGGTGGTGGCATGGTGATGTTGCCACAGCCGTGGGGTGAAGCGATCGACGAAGTGTGCGCCCCCCCACTCGTTGCCAGCGACCCGCTCGCTCATCTGATAGTGCCAACTCCATCCGGTCGGCCCTTCACTCATGCAATAGCCGAGCAGTACGCCCAGCTTCCGCGGCTAGCGTTCGCGTGCGGTCGCTATGAGGGGATCGACTACCGGGTAATTCAAGACGCCCGAGCGCGGATGCCCCTGGACGAAGTCAGCATCGGCGACTATGTACTGGCTGGCGGGGAAGCCGCGGTGTTGGTAATGGTCGAGGCCATCACTCGGCTAGTCCCAGGTGTTGTGGGCAATGCCGCCAGCGTTGCCGAGGACTCTTTTGCCAGCGGACTTTTAGAGGGTCCAGTGTATACTCGACCGCACTCCTGGCGAGGCTGGGAAGTTCCAGCGGTGCTCACCTCCGGTGATCACGCCGCGATCGCCGCGTGGCGGCGCGAGCAATCGTTGGAGCGCACCGTGCGATGCCGCCCGGACCTTTTAGCTAGTGCAGCAGAGGATTCTGATCCCCACGCCAAATGAGGGATGGGTAGGCCCGACTAAGTGGGCTGGCCGCTGGTGCCTTGTTCTAGGCCATGTGGCACAGTAGATGAGTTGCTTCGCTGAAAGAAAGTTAAGAGTTCTCGCTATGAACACGCTCGACGTTCTAGACGCCGATTCGCTTCGTGCTGATGTTCCCCATTTTCGCCCAGGTGACACCGTTAAGGTGCACGTGCGAGTGGTGGAAGGTAATCGCTCCCGTATCCAGGTCTTTCAGGGTGCGGTGATTCGCCGCCAAGGCGGTGGCGTTCGGGAGACCTTTACGGTTCGCAAGGTTAGCTTTGGTGTAGGCGTAGAGCGTACATTCCCGGTGCACACTCCAGTGATCGACAAGATCGAGGTGGTGAGTCGTGGTGACGTACGTCGAGCAAAGCTCTACTACTTGCGTGACCTGCGAGGTAAAGCCGCCAAGATCAAGGAGAAGCGGGAAGCTATTCAGCCGAAGGTTGCTGCATAACCGGCCGCTACGTATTCTTGCGTCTGAGCGGGCGGTCGCGCCGCTAGCGCGATGAGGCGCAACATTGGCCGCGCAGCTGTCGCGCCGTTAACCCGACCAGCAAGGTATCGCGGGGATCATCGCAGCAAAGTCAGGGATTCCGCTGGCACTGGCGAGCGGGGCAAGCGCAGGCGTCGACTCCCAGCATTGCTAGAAGTCCCGCTGCTTATTGTAATAGCGCTTAGCCTCTCACTGTTTGTTCGGACGTTCGTGCTGGAGTCGTTTTACATCCCCAGTGGTTCCATGGAGCAGACGCTGCTCATTGGCGACCGAGTCGTGGTGAACAAACTAGTGTATGACTTTCGTGACCCGCGCCGCGGTGAGGTCGTAGTATTCCGCGGCACCGACTCTTGGGCTCCTGAACAGCAGGATAGGCACAACGCAAGTGGGCTGAGCTTTGTCGTGCGCGGAGTTGGCAAACTGATCGGCTTCGGGCCCCCCGGCGAGAAAGACTTTGTCAAGCGTGTCATCGGCCTTCCTGGCGATGTGGTGGGGTGTTGCGATTCGGCTGGCCGATTTACGGTGAACGGGCGCGGGCTGACTGAACCATACATATTTGACAACAATCCTCTCGAGCAGCGTTCATTCGGGCCGATTACGGTTCCCAAAGATCGGCTGTTTGTGATGGGGGATCATCGAGGTCGATCCAAAGACTCCCGGGCGTATCTGGCGGACGGGGTATCCGGCACGATTCCACGGCAGAATGTCATTGGTCGGGCTTTCGTCAAGGTGTGGCCAGTGACGCATTGGGGGACTCTGCCCATACCGAGCACGCTTGGCAATGTGGACGGGCCTCCAGCACCTCCACCAGGCCAAGACACCGCGCCGGCTAACCAGCCTGCCGCCGCACAACCCCAACCGCTAGCCGCGGGTGCCATGATGCAGCGATCCTGGCGATGGCCCCGTCGGGGCTTACCGTAGTCTTTAGCGGTGCCAGATAATCGTGATCCCGGACGATCTCCTGAAACCGGGCAGGACCCCCTCAATCAGCCTGGAGACTCGCTGAGCGGAGCATCCGAGGATATCTCTACCTCGACGCTCGATCGGCCATCCCGCAGAACGCCGCGGAGCTCTCCAGCCAAAGGGACGCCAATTCCGCGGGGTAAACATAAGCCGAAGAAGAAGCGGTCAGCCTGGATTGAGCTGCCCATTTTGGTTGTTGTAGCCGTACTGGTCGCTATACTGGTTCGTACATTTTTACTGCAGACGTTCTACATTCCCAGCCCGTCGATGGAAAAAACGCTGCTGGTTGGCGATCGGGTGCTAGTGAACAAGGTTGTCTACAAGACTCGTGACCCAGCCCGCGGCGAGGTTGTGGTGTTTAAACCGCCAGCCGCATGGATTCATCCCGATAATGAGGACGATTTCATTAAGCGCATCGTTGGAGTTGGGGGTGACCATGTGGTCTGCTGCGACCTCAAGGGCCGAATTACCATCAACGGATACGCGCTCAATGAGGACTATCTCTTTCCCGGCAATGTGCCGTCGGAAATCAGATTCGATGTCACGGTTCCCAGCAATCGGTACTTCATGCTGGGCGACCACCGCGCCGTATCGGGAGATTCACGCTACAACATAAAGGTGCGGTCTGGCACGATTCCGAAATCGGCGATTGTAGGACGAGCTTTTGCCATCTATTGGCCGCTGAACCGCATCGATAACCTGCCGATACCGAGCACATTGAAACAGGTACCGGATCCACCGGGTCGCTGATTGGATGCACGGCATACCAGACGATAGCTACGACCTATACGCGTTAGAGCGCCGGTTGCGGCGCCGCGGATTCGAACACGTTGCTGGCGCGGATGAGGCAGGGCGAGGTGCGTGCGCCGGGCCACTCGTGGCTGCCGCAGTAGTTCTGCCGCCTCGAGGCGCGGGCAAGCTTAGGGGCCTTACTGACTCTAAGCTGCTGAGCCCGCTGCGTCGGGAGCAGCTCTATGAGCAGATACTGCTATGCGCACCCCCAGCTATGCGGTAGTGGTTGTTCCCGCGGCTGAAGTGGATGCAACTGGGGTGCATCGCGCCAATCTCGCCGCGCTGCGGCGTGCGGTCGCGGGATTGTCTGGACCAGTGGATTATGCACTTACCGACGGGTTTGGTGTGAGAGGTATGACTGTGCCCAACCTGGGTATTTGGAAAGGCGACCAGGTGAGTGCATGTATCGCGGCGGCGTCCGTGGTCGCCAAAGTGACTCGTGACCAGATGATGTGCCGACTTGGAGACAGCTTCCCGGCCTATGACTTTTCACGGCATAAGGGGTACATCACGACCAGTCACAGCATGGCCCTGCGTGAACATGGACCATGCTCGGAACATCGGTGGAGCTTCACCAATGTGGTAGAAGCCGCGATGTGGTGGCGCGTTAGCCAGCCCGCATCGAGTTTTCGGGTCAGACCGGGGGCAGCCAGCACTAACTCGCGGCCCTGGGCCAGAATGACAGCAGAGGTGAGACAATGAGCGCCGAAGATCTCGAAAAGTACGAGACCGACATGGAGCTGCAGCTGTATCGCGAGTACCGCGATATCGTTCGACAGTTCACTTATGTTGTGGAGACCGAGCGGCGTTTTTACCTTGCTAATTCTGTGGATCTTCATGTCCGTAATGCGTCCGGCGAGGTGTACTTCGAGCTGGAAATGTCTGACGCTTGGGTGTGGGACATGTATAGACCCGCGCGTTTCGTCAAGCATGTACGGGTGGTCACGTTCAAAGACGTTAACGTCGAGGAACTGGATAAGCCAGATATATCCCTACCGGGGACATAGTGGCTGGCCAGAGCGGCTCTACTCGGTGGTTAGCGGCCTTCGGCTCGCCGTTGTGCGCGGCTCGCTTGCACCTCGGTGGTCGCTAGGACGATGGCCCCGTTCTCCGGCAATGCTGTGCCCTCTAGCCTTGCCCTAATCCGATCTACCACGTCCTGGAGCCCCGGGTGTTGCTGTAGCGCGTCCTCTACCACTTCGTATCCTAAGCCGCGTGTTCAGCGCGGACTACTGATGCGAGTCGTTCAAGTTCAGCGGCTACGTCTGTATGACTATCCGCGGCCGCGACTCCTTGCGTAATCCACTGGCGTACTACCACCGACACAGGTAAATGCCTCTCGGTGGCAATAGACCGCACCGAGCTATACATGTTGTGGTCAAGACGCACGGGAATTACTGCATCTTTCGCTGCTTTTTTTCGCTCAATTTCTAGCGCCGCTGCCAGGGTTTCTTCCTCTGTGACTCCCGCAATCGCGCGTTCGACCAGCTTTTGCTTCTCGGTGGCAGTGAGTGTCATAGGTAATCTCCATCGCCCATAACGGACGCTCCACTGAATAGACACATGATCAACGTATACTACTTGTATAGACTACAGCCAGCTGCGAAATTCAGCAGCGGAGAAAAAAGAGTCCCATCCGGCTGTCCACACGGGTGAACGTTATCCACGGCCTGGCGCCAGGCGCTCTAGGCCTTGCCCGAACCGTTGCAAACTAGCCAAATGAAGGGCAACAACAACCAAGCGATCGGGGCCGTCGGCGAGGCCGCGGCGGTGCGTTACCTGGTGCGCGCTGGACACGTCGTGTTGGACCGAAACTGGCGCTGCTGGCAGCATGAGCTGCGAGGCGAGCTCGATATTGTGGCTCGCGATGGTGCCACCATCGTATTTTGTGAAGTCAAAACCCGTCGCGGCACACGCTTTGGGCATCCAGTTGAAGCCGTGGTGCCAGCCAAGGCACGTCGCATCCATCAACTAGCGCTTGTGTGGTTAAGCCACAACCAGCTGCGTTCGCAAGGGATGCGGTTCGACGTGATCGGTGTCTGGCTCCGCTCCTCAGGTGTGCATCTTGATCACATTCGTTCGGCGTTTTGATGGGTTTCGCCGCTACTCGAGCAATGGCGTTGATCGGCGTGCAGGGGCATCCCGTGCAGGTCGAAGTCCACCTAGCGCAAGGGCTCCCTGCCGTGTTGGTTACCGGGCTGCCAGACGCGGCCGTCGCACAAGCCCGTGATCGAGTGCGTGCCGCCGTGCTCAACTCCGGTTATAGCTGGCCGCAAGGGCGAATCACGATTGGGCTGGGTCCAGCGTGGCTACCCAAACATGGCAGCAGCTATGACCTCGCCGTTGCTGTAGCTCTGCTTGCCGCCGACGGCAAACTCGCTCCGAAAGCGCTGGATGGTTGGGTGTTTGTTGGCGAGCTTGGTCTCGATGGTGGAGTTCGCCCAGTGCGCGGGGTGCTTCCCGCTGTGCTCGCCGCACGTCGCGCAGGTGCGGCGCATGTGGTTGTTCCGGTAGGCAATCGGGCTGAGGCGGAGCTTGTTCCTGACGTATCGGTGCAAACTGTGCGGCGTCTCGGCGAGCTCGTAGCACTGCTGCGTGGAGAACCAATTGCTGAGGAGCTACCTATCCAGACTCCAAGCGCAAGTGATTCTTTATCCGATGCAACCGGCGTGATCGAGCCGGACATCGCGGACGTTGCGGGTCAAGAACTCGGCAGGTTTGGGATTGAAGTCGCTGCTGCTGGCGCCCACCATGTGGCGCTGTTCGGGCCACCGGGGGCCGGTAAAACGATGCTTGCGGAGCGGCTACCGGGGGTGCTACCTCCGCTAGATACCGAGGCCGCGTTGGAGGTGGCGGCGATACGTTCGGTGGCTGGCGAGCTCACAGTAGGGGAGAACAGCGATCAACCTCCCTACCAGGCTCCGCATCACACGTCGTCCGTCGCGGCGATTATTGGTGGTGGCTCCACGTTGGCGCGGCCAGGTGCGGTGAGCCTTGCGCATCGCGGAGTGTTGTTTCTTGACGAGGCTGGGGAATTTCGCCGCGGTGTACTCGATGCGCTGCGCCAGCCGTTGGAGCGGGGCGAAGTGGTGTTGGCGCGTTCCGGCGGTGTCACGATCTACCCGGCACGGATTCAGTTGGTACTGGCGAGCAACCCGTGCGCTTGTGCGGCTGGGAGAGAAATTAGCTGTGAATGTGGGCCTGCTGCACTTCGTAGGTTTCGAAGCCGGCTTTCGGGTCCGCTGCTGGATCGGGTTGATATTCAGCTTGAGCTAGGGCCGGTTACCCCCAGTGCGCTGCTAGCTGATCGGGAGTGGGTGGAAGCCAGTGCCGTAGTTGCCAAACGGGTAGCTGATGCGCGTACCGCCGCCGCGGCTCGGTGGGCTGGCTCCGGCTGGGAAACCAACAGCGCGATACCAGGCCAAACGTTGCGCGGAGTGCGGCGACTTTCGCGCGCGACTACCGCCGCGGCTGAACATGCCCTCGATCTTGGCGAGCTATCGGCGCGAGGATATGACCGAGTGCTGCGCTTGTCGTGGACGCTTGCCGATCTGCGAGGGGCAAACTCGCCAGCGGCCAGCGATGTAAATGAGGCGATGGCGCTGCGACTTCGGCGGCACGCATGAGCCAGCGGGAGCGGTGCGCCGCGGCGGTGCTGTCGGAACTGATCGAGCCCGGGCAGCTGGAGCTGTATGCGTTAGTTGTCGAGCACGGCGCCGCTGCTGCGCTGGATCGGCTGCTTGCAGCTGGCGGCCCAGTGCAACTGTCGCGAACAGTGAGCACGAAGCTGGGGCGACGTGATCCGTACGTGCGGGGAGCGGAGTTGATTACCCAGGCGCAGCGTTGCGGAGCTCGGCTACTCACGCCACAAGATGCGCAGTGGCCGCAGCAGCTCACCGATTTGGCAGCCTTGAGCTGCGATGATTGCACCGCTGCGCCGCCCATCGCGTTGTGGCTGCGTGGAGAGCTGTCACTGCGCGATGCGTGCCGACGTTCAGTCTCCATCGTTGGTGCGCGTGCCGCCACTAGCTACGGCACGCACGCAACTACCGAGCTTGCTGCTGGCTTGGCGCGCCGGGGCTGGACCGTTATCTCCGGTGCTGCTTATGGTGTAGATGGCGCCGCACACCGGGGTGCCCTCGCAGCCGAAGGTGCCACAGTGGCAGTGCTCGCCTGCGGGGTGGATCGCGCATATCCCGCAGGTCATGCCCGTTTATTGCAGCGGATATCTGAAACCGGCTTGGTGATCAGCGAGTGGCCCCCGGCAAGCCCGCCGCTTCGTCATAGGTTTTTGATTCGGAATCGGGTGATAGCGGCTTTGGGGCGCGGGGTGGTGGTTACCGAGGCTGCTCGGCGCAGTGGAAGTCGGGTCACGGCGCGGCGGGCGCAAGAGCTGGGCCGCCCAGTAATGGCGTTGCCCGGCCCGGTTACATCGGCGATGTCGGTGGGGCCGCACGAGTTGATACGAGATTGGCAGGCAACTCTGGTCACCAGTGCCGCCGATGTCATCGCCGAAGTCGGCAGTCTGAGCGATGTATTTGCTGAGCAGGCCGAATTTGGCCATGCTGATGCATGTAATGATCCCGAGTCGCAGCACGCCAGGCTACTTAAGGCGTTTCCGGCTCGGCAAGCTGCCAGCGTGGAGCAGCTGGCAGCGGCCTGTCAGATGACTCCCCGTCAGGTACGCGGCATTCTTCCCGACTTGATCATGCGGCGGCTCATCGTGGATCATCCGGCCGGCTTCGCACGTACTACACCTTCCTAAAGCGGCCTGAACTTGCCGCAGCGGTACTATGCCGTGGCCATACCGACATGGTACCGTTATGGTATGACGGTTCAGATAGCAGTGCGACTACCTGATGATCTGGTCACGTATGTAGATCGGCAGGTCCAAAGCGGGCTCGTGTCCTCCCGAGCGGCGGCTGTTGCACGTGCGCTTGAACTTCAACGGCGGCGAGAAATCGCCGAACGCGACGCGGCAATTTATCTTGCGCACGGCGAGGTGGAAGAGTTTGAACCTATGGTCGCCCATTTGTCAGGATCGCATTTGGACCTTGACTGATGCGTCCTATCCACGTTGTGAAGCTCGACAAGCTACGGCCGGCGCTGGTCCTCACTCGAGAGATCGTTGTCCCGTATCGCAAGTGGGTTACGATCGCGCCTATCACCAGCACTGTTCGCGGCCTTGCCACCGAAGTCACCCTCGGAGCGGCTAACGGTCTTGACCATGAATGTGTTCTCAGCTGCGACAACATTCATACGATCGAAGTCGACAAAATTGGACGCCTGGTGGGGTACTTGCGGGCCGACCAAGAATCGGCACTGGCCGAGGCGATTAAAGCCGCCTTCAATCTGTATTAGGGGTCAGCTGAACTGCCTCGAACGTGGCGTTGCGGTTCCTTCCAGCACGAGCAACTGACCTTGCTGCATGGCTTAGTGACCACCAGTACGCTGCGCTGGATGATATCCTTGATATCAATAGGGGGTAGCTATGTCTGACCTGCTCATTCGTGATGTTCCAGCCAGTGTCGTGTCGGCGATCGATGCCCGCGCCGCACTGCTTGGGCTTTCGCGCAGCGAATACTTACGCCGACAGCTAGCCGAAAGCATATCGACTTCAGAACAGGCAGTGACTGTAAAAGATCTGTCGGAATTTGCCGAGACATTCTCGGATCTAGAAGACCCATCCGTGATGTCATCGGCATGGCAGTGACTACTTGGCTGGCGGACAAGTCCGCGCTGGTTCGTTTGGCGGCAAGCGTCGATTCCGGCCAGTGGGCACGCCGGATCGAGCGAGGCCTGGTCCGAATTACGTCTATGACCCGACTGGAGATTGGTTATTCTGCACGGTCTGGTACCCAGTTGCGTGACAGCATGAGCAAGCCTCCGCTCTCGGCGATGTCCATGGAATACCTCACTCCGGCGATAGAAGACCGTGCTATGAAAGTTCAGATGTTGCTTGCCGAGCGTGGATTGCACCGTGCGCCGTCGGTCCCTGATCTCATCATTGCCGCTACCGCTGAACTTGCGGGGCTAACAGTTCTTCATCTCGATAAGGACTTTGAACTGATAGCCCAGGCCACTGGTCAGCCAGTAGAGCGTGTGGCTCTGTAGCTATGGAGTGAGTAACCCCTGTTCATCGAGGTACTCAGCTACACGAACATTGAAAAATTGAGTCGACCCGGCCCGTTTTGACTCCTTAATTCTCGGCGCTACAGTAAGTTCGTAGTGGGTTGGTCGGCTAAGACCAGCTAGACATGAGACTGTGACATCAAGACAGAGGTGAAGTAATGCTGGTATTTAGTTCAGGGTTGCAACAGCTGTTGCCAACGGCAGCCACCTGTAAGAAAGCTCTTGCAACGGCCCTTGTAGGTGGAGCTATGGCTCTTGGACCTGCGGGTGTTGCCTTTGCGGGCTACCAGGGGCAACAGGTAAGACCCGTACCTACACCTGAGGGTAGGTTTGCTGAATTAACCGTAGAGGGCACAAACCAAAATGGTGATGAGGCAAAATGGCATCAAAGCTTTGACAAGCCGGGGGTAACGGAATACGTAACCTATAACTACTGGTGGGAAGGGAAAACTCAGATCCACTGGCGCCTAATTAACGGCAAGGAAGGTTCTTGCACTGTTTGGGTGCCAAAAGATCAGGAAGAGAATTCCACCACAGTGCGTATCCAAGGCGATCACGACTGTTATGTAGTTTCATCCCGGGAAGAGCACCGAGGGGGACGACACGCACATTACAGAACCAGCGCCATCCTCGACGACCTCCTTTAACTCGCCTTTTAGAGAGCTAGATTGTGCACGCTCTCGTCCTCTTTAGTGGGTTGGGGGGCGCCGCGGGTTGGGGAGGAGCAACCCCCAGTTGGGGCGGGTGAGGGGGCAGCGGTGAGTGAGCCGCCCAGGCGCGCACCC
>JBBSOC010000006.1:0-57881 GCA_038260095.1 Mycobacteriales bacterium
CACCATCCTGGCACGGCATCCTCACAAGGCGTTTACTCGCCCAGTTCGCCTTTCGCGTTCGTTGTACTCAGATACCGCGCTACCTGAGTAACGTAGCTACGGTATCCGGTGCGGGCAGCAGAAATAGCTAGCAATACCTTTGCATAGTCGATCTCTAAGTATTCGTGAACTAGCACGTTTCGCATGCCAGCGCTTGGCTGAAGCTCTTTAGCCAGCTCCTCAGTGAGTAAACCTTCATGCGCAGCGTCAACAAAAGACGCCCGATAGGTTTCCGGTGTCTTTCCGGTAGCCGCAACTACGTGAGTATTAATTGCAACGGCAAGATCAACTAGCAAAGTTAGAATACGCTCCACCAGCAGACTGATGGACAGCTCATGCGACAGCTGGTGCTCAGTAACATCACCGAGTTTGTCGAGCTCGCCTAGAAGACGGCGCATCATTCGTAGACGCCGGTACATGACGCCTTGCTCAGCAGCGTTTGGGGTCATTCTCTACACCCCCTCCGCCATGAGCTTGAGGTCCCATTTGCGCAACCAATCAGTGTCCATCCGCATGCATATTGCGGCCGCTCGAGCCTCAGCGTATGCTCCGATTTCTCTTTCATAGAGCGGAATACACTTCACTAACGCTTGTTCTTGAGCAACCGGATCAGCGCGAGAAAGATCCATAACATCAATCTCTGAAACACCCGTTAAATCTGATATTTCGTTAATGAGTTGAACAACATCTCCCGAGCGATCTATCTTAAATAAAACTGCCACATCGAGGTCGCTAGGAGTTGTGTTTTCTTTAGCAGTACTACCAAAGACGGTTAAAACGCGGATTCCGCGCTCGGCACAAAATGCATCCAACTCGCCAGAGCGTGCCGCGGCGCGAAGGCGAGCGAGTCCTTCGTGAGGAGTGGCCATACGCCCTACGATAGCCCAACGCTCCTTCAAAGCTGGCTATTCCCGCCGACCAGGCCGAGAACACCCTTGTAGCTATGCTCGCCCCACAAGTTTTCTAAGCGGTTGAGGGCACAGCTAGCAACTAATCTGCGCCGTCGAGCGGCTTCCACCCTACAGGGTTGGAATAGTCGTGAAGTCGATCTCGATTATGTGAGACACCGTAGAAGACAGAGTAATTGTTCGGTATCTCGCTAGCCTCGATACAACAATTTATCAACCGTACGCAATCACTATGGCTCAGCCATACCTGACGCTCAGATTTAGGTTCTTGGGGCGGGAGATTATTTACGTTAACTCCGCCGAAACGCACGCAGACTACTTCCAGGTTCTTGCTGTCCGCATAATGTCTTCCGAGTGCTTCCATCATACATTTTCCAGCGCCATACGGACTGTCTGGCAACGGCAGAGAATAAGGCAATAACAGTCCCGATAGCTTTCTGTTGACAAATTTATCAGCATGTACAGAGCTGGCCATTATCACGCGTCTAACGCCTGCTTCAACAGCGGCTTGATACACGTTAAAGGTCATAAGAATGTTCTCGGGATCAAGGAGGTCAGTGTGGTCGTTGTCTATTGTGGTGTTCCATGCGAGATGAATGGCAACGTCATGGCCCCGCATAGACGATAGCAATTGCTGATAATCGCGAGCGTCAGACTTCGGAAGGTCAAAACAGGTAACTCGATGCGGGATCTCGGTAGTCAGAACAGTGCCGATAACCCCAGCACTCCCGGTAATAATTACATTTTTCATGAGTCAGGTTTTCCGCTAGGTTTCAGCAGCTCATCCAGCTCGGAGACGTCGTACCACTCAAGCTCGTGGCCCAACGCCGAATCCACTGCAAACTGCGAATCGGCATCCCCCAGCTCGGCTGGAATAACCGCGGCAGCAGCCGCAGCTATAGCCGATGTGACATCCGCGTTGTCAATATGCACGCACGCCCACCACTGTGTAAGCACCGGAACACTCACCCGCACCACGGCCCGATCTAGCTCGGGTCGCTGCGTCACGAACTCCTCCGGTACGTCGGCTGAGATCACCAGCCGCCGGCGGGACGCGAGTGGGTCGGAGTCCAGCAGTCGTAACGAGCCGCGAGCCGCTTCGGTGAACGCCGCGTATTCAAGTTCCTCGTCATCGTCGTCGAGATACCAGCTGCGCAACGCAGCCGTGACCGCGAAGCCTGTCACCGGAGCAGGACCGAGCTCACCCTCACCGAGCGCCTGTGCGGCTGCGGTCTGAGTGGCCGCACAATAAACTCTCATTACCACCATTTCCTAGTCGCCTATCTCCCATTTCCACGAGAGAAAATTCTCGGCGGGCTTGGCTGTAGCAACCGTAATATATCCAGCTCACCAGAGCGCGGCGCTGCGCGAAGATGCGGAAGCCGTCAGGGCTGGTTTCGATAAACTTTGTTTCGATGATCAACCCTAACCACAAGAATGCACAAAGCATGGTCACGAATCTCTGCAACAATGCGCCAATCGCCAACACGGTAGCGCCATAGGTGGCCAAGCCGAGAACCTTGTAAGGCTTCTCCCAGCTCACGCGGGCTTACTAACGACGCAATCCGCTCGTGCAGGTACGTCAGTATCCGCCGAGCTACCTGCGGGTCAAGCTTGCGAAGGTCACGTTGAACAGCTTCGTCAAGCTCAACTTTCCATGCCATATTCGGCCATCACTTCTGATAGCGGCACCGCGCGGCTACGCCCGGCACGCAAGTCTTCTAAACGCTGCTCTGCCAGATAAATTTCCTCTAAATCATCAAGGTGCGTCACGATGGCCTCTCTTGCGTAGTAAGACTTGGATCTACCTGTCGCTTGCGCAAGCATGTCTAGCCGCTGCTCGACCTCTTCTGGTAGGCGTAACGCCAGCATTATGGCCTCCTACACCAATTAAGTAATGCTATACAACTATAGCATGCTGTTTTATTCGAGTTTACCGTCCTACATCGAAAATCCAGCGGACTCAGCGCAGCGGTACGCCGAGTAGACTCTCCAGCTCCACAATGCTCGATTCCACTTCCACGTGATGCACGCCTATCATGCCGACCGCGACGGCGCCGCGAACGTTGATCCGCAAATCATCAATAAAAACACACTCAGCGGTCTCGGCTTGCAGGAGCGCTGCCGTGTGGCGGTAGATCCGTGGATCAGGCTTGCGCATCCCCACGTCGCCGGAGAGCACCACCGCATCGAAGACCTGCTCCCATTCGCCGCGGTCATACCCCATGCCCCATGAGTTGGATAGCAGCGCGGTGCCAATACCGTGCTGCCGGGCGCGTCGGAGCACACCCATCATGTCGGGTTCGCCGCGCAGCACCGCCCACAACCGGGCAAGGAGCCCATCCGGCAGTACCGGTTGTCCATCGAGGCGCCGCAGCTCCCGCGCCAAGTGCTGTTCCAGCTCCGCTTCGCTCACCGTGCCCAGCTCCAGAGCAGCACCGAAGTTGGCATATTCACCGCCCTCACACAGCTGCTCCATCACATGATCGAACAGCTCGACGTCGAGGCCCTCAGACTGGGCCCAACTCCGCCAACTCTGGCCAATCGGGCTCGTGAGCACGCCACCGTAATCACTGATTAGGAAGCGCGGTGAGGTCATGCACGAGCTCCGGAAACGAGTTGAGGCGGAGACGCATCGGCGCTGAGCAACGTGACGGTGAGCCCAGCTAACGCGGTGCGCAGCGGTGAGCGGGGAGCAACCTCTGCAAGAGTCCGACCTACCGAAACCGCTCGATCAGCAGCATCGCGATCATAGGGCACAAATGCCAGCTGTCCAACGCCAGCAAACCGCTGCATCGCCTGACTGACTTCTCGGACAGGATCACCCGGCATGGCGGAGCGGCGCAGCCGATTCATCACCACAATCGCAGATTTAACCGCAGCCGTATCGACCCGCTCACCGAGCTCAACAAGCCCGCGGACAAGTCTGGCCACACCGACAGGATCAGCCGAACCAACGGCGACTACCCGGTCGGCGGCGCCCAAGGCAGCAAGAGCGGCAGCATTACGGCGAGGGGCCGCCGTATCGTAGGAAAGCTCCTCGTCGTCTTCTAGGCAAAAGCCACAATCCACGACCACAAGCTTGGCAAGCTGCTTGGCCCGGTCCAGTACACCGACCACAGCTTCGCCCCGCAACTCCGGCCATCGATCCGCTCGGCTGATTCCAGTGAGCACAGAGAGGTTCCGATCGATCTGACGGGCATAGCTGGCCAGTGTCGCCACATCCAGTGCCCCGTGATGATGAGCCCGTGCCGCTGCCGCAATACCTGGCGCTTCATCCAGCATGCCGAGGTGTTGCGCGATCACACCTCCATAAGAGTCGGCATCTATGAGCAGCGTGGATATTCCGGCTCGAGCAGCTTCGTCTGCCACCCCCAACGCGATCGTGGTCCGTCCCGGCGCGCCAGTTGGGCCCCACACCGCGATGACGTTGCTAGCGACGGGATAACTCTGCGGTGGCACAGGGTGTCTAGTTGAATTACCTAATGGTGGCATAGCGATACCGCCACTAGGTCCAGAAACCGGCGCCGCGATCTGCCCAGTGAACGGAGTAGACGCTGGTAAGTGCCCCGGCGGCGGGGATGACGCGGAGACTGGACCGATAGCACCTAACGCCCGAGTTGGGCGCACCGCACCCGAGCGCTCGGCTGATTCCAGCGCCTGAATAACGAGCTCAGTAGGAGTATCAACGGGTAGTACATACCCGACACCCAGTTGTCGAATGCGGCGTTCACTCGGCTCATCGCCTGCGGGTACCAGTGCAACGATGTGCAGCCCACACGCACGCAGCCGCGACACCGCCGAGGCATCCAACCGGCGTAGCCCTGCGGATAGAACAACGGCCCGTGCTGCTCCCGTGCTCGCGGCTGCCAGCAGATCGGCAACATCCACGCAGCGCCGAATCACGTTCACCGAGGCGGCGCTGCGCTCAACCGCAGCCACGAAGTCAACTTCCCAAGCGGTATCGCTCACAGCGGTGAGGATCGGGAGGCTCGCCACGAGTCAGTTTCCTTGTGCTGGGTTAGCTGGGGTTACCGGAGTCGCCGCACACACATCGGGGGGATCATCGTGACCAGTGCTTTTTGGACCAGTTGCTGGCAACACCGCTATATCTATCGCCATATTGTGCAGCGCCGCCACCAAATCCTTGGCTCCCGAGTCGGCTACTCGCACGCTCAGTGACCATTCCCCGCTCGCCGACAGCGCACCGCTTCCGGGCCGACCAATGTGTTGCACAATCGCCGAGCTGAGCAGTTTCTGTGTCTGATTCTTCGACTTGTCAGAATTGTCCGTGGTGGCATACACATCGATTCGGGCACCATTGCGCATCGTAGATGGGACGCGACGGGACTGCACCGGGATGCTCACCAAGCTTCCGCAGCCGCGCTCGCGCAGGGCGCCAGCCGGTAGCAGCTCTCCTTTACCAACATCCCGAGTCAAAGTTTTTCCGACAACATTTTTGTCGGCGCCAAGGTAAGAGCCCTTACTGTCGGGAAGCCGTGCATCGACGGCAACCAGATCGTCGGGGGTGAGCTGCGTTCCCCTGGGCAGTGCGGTACGCAGCGACCACATGCTGGTGGTGTCATCGGCAACCGAAATGATTACTCCACCACCACCGATTGCGAGGACAACTAAGATGATGCCGATAAGAAACCTGGTGTTCACCAAGCGGGAGCGCAGGTGACGACGGGCTACTTGCGGCAGCTGGGGTGTCGGTTCGGATAGCCCTCCGGCCATGTGGCGTCCTTTCCAAACAATCGGCGCAGGGCCGAGACTAGCCGATCCGAGCACAGTTGTGGGCGTCAAGGCTCAGCGGCTGTGGATTACTACTAAAACTCGGCATGTGGTGGCATACTCAAGCAGAACAAGCTATAGCAGCGTGATCTAGCGCAAAGCACTACGACTTAAGGTGGTCGGAGCAAACCATGAGTTCCGAACGGTTCTTACAACTAAGTGAGGTTGCTGAGCTCCTCAACATCAGCGCCTCTCAAACGTACGCACTTGTGCGCAGTGGCGATCTTCCAGCCATCAAAGTGGGCGGCCGAGGCCAGTGGAGAGTCGAACGGAAAGAACTGGAGGGCTATATCCATCGGATGTACAGCAAGACGCGCGATTTTGTAGAAACTCAGCCGCTGGTGAAGTCACGCGATTAGCGCACCGAACGGGCGCCCGGGCGTCTGCTCATTCCAGTCGGACCAGCGCCAATGCGGCGCATGGAACGGTCTGCGTATGCCGTAGCGCACGCGACACGCGACGCTCACCAGGCTCTTGAGCAGTGACATCCATGCAGTCTGCTCCCACCCGGTCTAGGCGACCAAACACGACATCGCCACTGCGCAACAACAGGGTCACCACCGCCCGGTCACGCACAAGCCGGCGCAGCACCATGCGCATGTCATATCTGGCGGCCACATGCCCCTCGCTGCCTGGCGCGACCGCGGCGAATGGCAATCCACGTAACGTCATCACCGCGGCAAGCGGCAGCAGCACCCGAGCCCCAAGTTGATTCCCTGCGTCGGCGGCAAGTAACGCCCAATCAGCGCCAACATCGCGCAGCACCCCCGAGACCGTGCTCGGCCCGGCAGAATCCACTGTGACGGTGAGCTCGGAGCCAATCGCGGCCCGCAGTCGATCCACCAACCGCACTACGGCCAGCTCGCGACGCGTCCTATCCGCAACTTCAGCCGTGAATTCAGCATCAGCAGCAGACGCCAACTCGGACTCTAAATCGGTAAAAAGCCGATCCCACCGCTGGCCGCCGGTGGATGAGAGCGCATCGCTAGCCGTTGGTTCCTGCCATGGATGAGAGCTCGTCATGGCTACCACTGTGTCACTTTTTTAGGAACCAGGATAGCTACTTACAACAAACTATCGCAAACGGAGGCAAAACTTTTTAAAAGTAGCTAACTATAAGTAGTTGACTCTAAGCAAACGTAGGTATATCACTTAAACGGAGGCAAACACAGGCAGGAGAGATGAATGATCGCGATCGCACGCTTGTGTCGGCTTGGCACGGCTATCGCATGCTGTGCGGTGGTAGCCGCGTGGCTCTTGCCACATCCGCTTGCTGCGGGCAGAGCCCTCGGCACGTTGTTGGATCACAGCAGCGACGACCGTCGGGCAGTGAACGAGCTGACGCTGGCGCTGAGCAGCCTGGTCGCGTGGGCACTTATCATTTGGCTGGCCACCACCGTCCTGATGTTGCTGGCTACCCGACTACCCGGGCGAATAGGTGCCGCCGCTCGCGGCGCTAGCTGCTTGATCATTCCCGCAATCGTTCGGCGCCTATTGTGCGGCGCGGTGAGCATCTCCCTTGCTAGCGGAATACTCGCTGGCACCGCCCAGGCCGCCTCTGAATCTGGACCTGATTCTGGAAGCCGCGCGACAACAACTCAATCGGCCGCCACTCCAAATTTGGACTGGCCGCAGCCGCAGAGCACACAACTACCAAGCGGTGAGCAAGAACCACATCCGGCCAACCGAACCGGGGTGGATCGAGCTAGCCGGCAAGCAAGCCAGGAAGGACTGCCCGCACAAGTGACTGTGCGGCGCGGCGACTCCCTATGGGTGCTCGCCGGCGATCGCCTCGAACCCGGTGCGCCCAAGGGCGCGATCGCTCGTGAGTGGCCCCGCTGGTGGGAGCGCAACCGTGACGTCATCGGCGAAAATCCGCACCTCATTTATCCAGGACAGGTATTGCACGCCCCCACTCCATCTGAGTAATCCATCCGAGCCCCTAGTAGTAACCAGGAGAACGCCATGCTCAACGCAGCAACAGCCCCCGCTACAGCCACTGGAATTCGACTGCGACCAGCACCCGCATGTGAACCGCCATACGACGATGAACGAACCGACTCGCACACCTATATGGCATCGGGTACCACACCGTTGCTCACCCACCCGCTACTCCCTTGCTTCACTGTGCAGCCTTATCTGCCGACCACCTCGAACACATGGCAACTTTCTCGGCCCAGACCGGCGCGCGTCGAGCTTGGCAGTTTTGGCCGGCGCAACACGCCCAGCTGCGACCTACCGGAGCCCGGCCCGCATGGTAGGCGGCTGGCACAGGCGCTACTGGAGATGATCGCCGGTGTGCGACCGCTCGGTCAGCTCGTGCCGTGGTTGCATGAATCGCTGTATTTTGAGTTAGCCGAGCGGTATAGCAAAATCCGTACCGCGAATCGACAGTTGGAGGCCGCTGGCACGCAACATCTCGGCCGCTACCCTGCTCCCCAGCCTCGGGTAACCAGAGTGCATACCTGTCAACCGGCTGACGGTGTCGCCGAAATCAGCGCGGTCGCGTCTGAACAAGGCCGTGCGTATGCGGTAGCGCTTCGCCTCGAAGGCCTCGACGGAGGTTGGCGATGCACCAGCTTCACAGTGGTCTAATCAAGAGCGTCCGCCCTAAAACGGAACTCTTCAGTCGGCAAAACCGTGTCGGATGATCCTGGCTGACACGGCCGCGTGGATCGAGTACGACAGCGGCACCGGAAGCACGGTGGATCAACGCATGACAGAGCTGATCGCATCTGAGGGGCCACTGGCAGTTACGGAGCCGGTGGTGATGGAGGTGCTGGCTGGGGCGCGCACCAATGCGCGGGATAGTCGATTGCATGATTGCCGCCGCCGCGTGGCGCCGAGGGGCAGCCCTCCTTTCCTACGATGCCGACCTCGATCGGGTATCGCAGGTCATAGGTCTCACACTGGACCCGGCCTCGCGGTGCTGCCGGAACCCGAAACGTCAAACCTCAGCGAATAACTACCTTTTCCACCGAGCTGCTTATGCAAACTCGATGGAGAAATGCTTTCCAACTGATGGTGTGGTCGCGCGCTTGAGTGTTCGGATTACCGGCGCGGTCTCGACGTGGTCGATGGCGTCAATTTTTCCTATTCTTTCGGTCAGGTAAGTGTATAAGGCGTCGACGTCGCGACAGAGAACGTTGGCGAGCAGGTTGGAAGAGCCGGTCGTTGCGGCGACGAACGCGGCTTCCCGTTGTTGTGACAAGGCTTCGGCCACTTCCACCAGACGGGCGGGGCGAACGGACAGCCACAGCAGTGCTTGAGCAGTGAAACCGAGCGCCACCGGGTCAAGCTCGGTATCCAGGTATAGGACACCGGAGCGGCGAAGGTGGTTGACACGACGTCGCGCGGTGGCTTCCGCCATCCCCGTAGCCTCGGCGAGGTCAGCGAAGGCGGTGCGGCCATCGTGCCGCAACACGGCGAGCAGGCGGTCATCTCCGGCTAGATTGACGGGGTGTTCGCCGGGTGGATCATGCTGGGGCTCGAGGACCGCAGGCGTCATCTTTTGGATCTGTTCCGCGGTCAGTGCCGCCGAGCACCCATGCCAGCCGACTGGGCCACCGACGAAGGTCCGCAGCAGACAGTGGGCGGATACCGAGACCACACGGGATGTCTTGGGAAGTTCCTGGAGCAACAGCGCGTCGGGCGCATTGGCGCCCGGCGCTCGCGCGACACAGACGATCTCCGTACCACCAGAGGTGAGCTGGACCCAGGAAGTGTCAAGACGACGCGCCAAAGCAGTGGCCACTTTGAGCGCAACATCTGGCGTACAACGCAATCGGACAAACCACTCGACTTGGCCCAGCTGCCGAGCGTCAGTCATACCCACAACCCGCAGGACGCCGGCAGCACGCAGCTTGCGGTACCGGCGGGTCACTGTCTGCTGAGATGTTCCCAACACCGTAGCCACGTGGCTGAAAGGTGCCCGTCCATCAATGTGCAGCGCATGGATCAACGCCCGATCAAGATCATCCAGTGGCATATTACGCATACTACTGGCTCGAAGGTGGAAGTACCCGTCTGAATAACTGTTATTTATGGAGTCTAGAGTCCCGACTGCCTAGCGTCGTGGATATGACCACTCATCATGCTCTCGCCGACCGTTACCGATGGCGCTGGCTGGCGTTAGGAGCCTTGCTGCTCGCGGAGGCGATGAATCTTCTCGACGCCACGATCGTGCAAGTCGCCGCACCCGCCATACGTACCGATCTGGGGGCCACCGACGGACAGATGCAGTGGTTGACCGCGGGATATACGTTGCCGTTCGCTGTGCTGTTGATAACTGGAGGACGACTGGGAGACATCCTGGGACGCAAACGTGCCTTCGTCGCCGGGATGGCTTTGTTCGTGCTGTGCTCCTCGCTCTGCGCGATCGCACCAAACGTGTCGATGTTGCTCGCGGCGCGGGTACTGCAGAGCGCCAGCGCGGCATTGATCATCCCGCAGACGTTTGGGTTGATCCGTGCCATGTTTGAGGGGGTGGAGCTCGCCAAAGCGTTGGGGATGATCGGCCCGGTCATGGCGTTGGCCGCGGTGTGTGGTCCCGTGCTCGGCGGTGTGCTCACCGACACGAACATCCTCGGCGTGGGGTGGCGCTCGGTGTTCGGAGTCAACGTGCCGCTGGGCGTCGCGGTGCTGCTGGTTTCGCCCCTCATACGCGAGGATCGCTCACCCCACAATCCGCGGCTCGACCTTGTCGGGACTGTCTTGGTGGCCATTGCGGCAAGTCTGCTGATCTACCCGCTAGTGCAAGGCAACGATGCCGGCTGGCCGGCGTGGACCTGGGTGAGCCTGATGCTCGGGGTCGTGGTGCTGGCGGCGTTCATACGGCATCAAATCGAAACGGTGCGGCGGGCAGGAAGCCCGCTCGTCGAACCCGGATTGTTCCGCGACCGCATGTTTCCCGCCGCGATGCTCAGCTCGCTGCTGTTCTTCGCGGTGATGAACGGACTGATGTTCGTGCTTGTCGTCTTCCTTCAGATCGGACCCGGCATGAGCGCCTTGGGTGCCGGACTCACCATGCTGCCATGGTCGGTCGGGCTCGCTGTCGGATCGTGGTTCGCTGGAGCGGTACTGGTACCCCGCTTCGGCGCCCGCGTGATGCGCGCTGGGGTTGTCATGACCGTGCTGGGCTTGGGTAGCACCGCAATGCTCGTAGCGGCTCCGGCCTCCGAACTGACATGGCGACTGCCACTACCGCTCCTGGTAGCAGGAACAGGACTCGGAATGTTCACCGTTCCCTTCTTCACCAACACGCTTTCCCGGGTAGCCCATCACGAGACCGGATCCGCATCCGGGCTGCTCAACGCCGTCCAACAGCTCGGCGCAACGGTCGGAGTCACGCTGCTCGGTACCGTCTTCTTCCACTTCACACGAAACCGCACAACACAACTCGCGTCTTGCGCCGCCACTGGGACACAGCTAGCGCTGTGGATCTCTAGCGCAATGCTCGTAGCCGTCCTCGCACTGACATACCCCATGCTTCCCAAGCCACGTACGCCACGCACGCACCTACTCGGCTAAGGCTCCAGGCGCGCCGTGGCACTTTTTGTACTTCTTGCCCGAACCACACGGACATGGGGCGTTGCGTGCCGGATCAGTGCTCACCCGCTTGTCGCTCAAACACTGCAAGTCACGCGACCAGTTTTGCGTTAACTAGTTCGTCATGTACCGATTGACGGACTACATGCGCCAGAGCGCTCATCTCAAGCGTAGTGGTGCGATCTGAGTTTGCGATTGCGCGCTCAACCCATTGCCGAATCAGCGCGGTAGGCTTCATCCCTCGCGTTGTAGCGGTCTGACGCACAGCATCCAAAATAGATTTGGGTAGTCTGACGGTGACCCCAACCATCGGATCAGCTTCAATGTCAGTTTCCCAGCGCGCCGCGCCTGACTCAATAGCAGCGTTGATCTCATGCTCCATGCTGTGGTTATCGTAATATTCAGCTATCTCGTCGGTTTTACTCATGGTCGGGCTCCCTTCAAAAAAGCAGCGCGTTCAGCACGATTCATGTCCCGCGCGGTGCAAACAACCAACCGCCCATCTTCGTCAGCTGCAAGCACCACGAATAAATACCGCCCCTCGGAGGTGCGCCCTAAAATGCAGGTTGTATCGTCACGGCCGGTCAGGACCAAGCGGGGCTTTCCATACACAACCTCCTCTACCTCAGGCGGCGTCACGTTGTGTCGAGCTATGTGTTCATCGCGCCGCTCGGTCCATCGAATCTCGCGCACACACAATTGTAACACAATGCGTTACAATTCGACAGAGAGTGGCGCCGCACCAGCTTCAGCGACTAGTTTTGCGTTGTGTCGGCGAACTCGACAACGCGCTTAGTCAGCACTACCACCACTAGGTGCGCCGTGGCACTTTTTGTACTTCTTGCCCGAACCACACGGACATGGGGCGTTGCGTGCCGGATCAGCACTCACCCGCTGCCTCCCGACGGCCACCCCAGAGTCCTGACCAGCAAAGCTGTTTAGCGGCGCACCTGCCAAGCCGGCGTCACCGTCCAAGGTGGGGGCCGAGTACTGCAGGTTGACGGGTTGCCGCCGCGGCGTACCGAGCCCTTTAGCGTGGATCTCCCGGTGCTTGCGGGCGACCTCAGCAATCTCAGCAACATCAAGCACCCGTGTGGGATCGTCAAGCTCGGCATAGGCTTCAGCAGAGTCAGGCGCCTCTTCTATCTGCACTTCCAGCTTAAACAGATACCGAACCGACTCCTCTTTCACGCCCTCCAACAGCGCGCTGAACAAATCAAACGCCTCACGCTGGTATTCCACCAGGGGGTCACGCTGACCGTAGCCCCGCAAAGTGATGCCGTCACGCAGATAGTCCATCTCATACAGGTGCGCGCGCCACCTACGGTCAAGCACCGTGAGCACTACCATGCGCTCAAGCTCCCGGAGCGCCTCTGGTCCCAGCTCCTTCTCGCGCTCGTCGTAAGCGGCATGGATGTCGTCATGCACTTGCTCAAGCAGAAACTCGGCGTCCAACGACTCGCGGCCACCGGCGTCGGATTCAATCTCCTGCACGGTAATGGAGATGGGGTACAGCTGCTCCAACTGTGTCCACAGCTGATCAAGGTTCCAGTCTTCGGCGTAGCGTTCGGCCGTGGCGTTAGTGAGATAGTCACCAACCACATCATCGATCATGTTGCGAATCTGGCCGGACAAGTCCGCGCCCTGCAGCACTTTGTCGCGCTCGCCGTAGATGAGCATGCGCTGCTTGTTGTCGATCTCGTCGTATTTGAGCACGTTCTTGCGGGTCTCGGCGTTGAGCTGCTCCAACTGTGTCTGAGCCCCCTGAATCTGACGGCTCACCATCCTCGACTCAATCGGTACGTCATCGGCCATACGCAGGCCATTCATCACTGCCTCGACCGCGCCCGAATTGAATCTGCGCATCAACTCGTCCTGGAGCGACAAGTAGAAACGGGACTCACCCGGGTCGCCTTGCCTACCGGAGCGACCACGCAGCTGGTTGTCGATCCGCCGAGAATCGTGCCGCTCCGTACCCAGTACGTACAGGCCGCCAGCATCCAGAACGTCCCGCTCAGCCGCCTTGCGGAGCTGCTTAGCCCGAACCACAGCGGCTTCCCACTCAGCTTGATAGGTTTCCGGGTCCGCTTCGGGAGTGATTCCACGTTGCCGCAGCTGCGCCGCGGCCGTGTACTCAGGATTACCACCGAGCATGATGTCGGTACCCCGACCGGCCATGTTGGTTGCCACAGTCACAGCTCGCGGGCTCCCGGCCTGCGCAATGATCTCTGCTTCCTTGGAGTGGTTCTTGGCATTGAGTACCTCGTGCTTAACACCTCGGCGGACCAGCATGCTCGAGAGCAGTTCAGATTTCGCCACGCTCGTGGTGCCCACAAGTACCGGCTGATCAGCAGCATGGCGCTCCACGATGTCTTCAACCACCGCGGCGAACTTGGCTTTCTCAGTCTTATAAATCACGTCCGGCTGATCGATACGCACCATAGGCAGATTGGTCGGGATCGAAACCACACCAATGTCGTACGTCTTTTGGAACTCGGCCGCCTCGGTCATGGCGGTACCGGTCATTCCGGCAAGTTTCTTGTAGAGGCGGTAGTAGTTTTGCAGCGTGATGGTGGCCAGCGTCTGGTTCTCTTCTTTGATTCGGACGCCTTCTTTGGCCTCAATGGCCTGGTGCATACCTTCGTTGAAGCGCCGACCGGCGAGCACCCGACCGGTGAACTCGTCCACGATGAGCACCTCACCGTCGGTGACGATGTAGTCTTTGTCGCATTTGAACAGCTCTTTGGCCTTGAGCGCGTTGTTCATGTAGCTGATCAGCGGAGTGTTAGCGGCTTCATACAGATTGTCGATACCCAGCTGATTCTCCACCTTGGCCACACCTACCTCGGTGATGCCAATCATGCGCTTAGCTTCGTCGACTTCGTAATCAACATCGCGCTTGAGCTTGGGCACCATGCGTGCGAACTCCGTGTACCACTTGCCCGACTGTTCCACCGGGCCGGAGATGATCAGCGGCGTGCGCGCCTCATCGATGAGGATCGAGTCGACCTCGTCCACAATCGCGAACACATGACCGCGCTGCACCATCTCATTCCTAGACCAGGCCATTTTGTCGCGGAGAAAGTCGAACCCGAATTCATTATTCGTGCCGTAGGTGATGTCGCAGCTGTACTGCATCCGACGGTGCTCGGGCGGTTCGTTGGCCAAAATTACGCCAGTCTCCAAGCCCATGAAGCGATGCACTCGCCCCATGGTTTCGGCGTCACGTGCGGCCAGATAATCGTTTACAGTCACAACGTGCACCCCATCGCCGGACAACGCGTTGAGGTACGCAGTTGGAACGCAGGTGAGAGTCTTACCCTCACCGGTCTTCATCTCGGAGATGTTGCCAAAGTGCAGCGCCGCCGCACCCATTAGCTGCACGTCATAATGACGCTGGCCGAGCACCCGACTGGCGGCCTCTCGAACGGCGGCGAAAGCTTCGGGCAATAGATCGTCGAGGGTCTCACCATCGCCGTAACGCTGCTTGAACTCATCGGTGAGCGCGCGCAGCTCTGCATCGGTAAAGTCAGTGAACTCGTGCTCGAGCTCGTTCACCGCGTCCGCGATGCCCTTTAAACGGCGGATGGTGCGACCTTCGCCTATGCGAAGAACCTTTTCCAGAAACACAGCGGATGCCTCTCGTGCCACGAAACGATGTCACTCAGACACCCATGGTATGTCGAAGCCCAAAAGCAAAGTCAGCGACTGCCGATATCGGCAGCCGCTGACTTCTTCTCTAGGCAAGACGACGAGAACGCAATTAGGCGGATACCTACCGATAGGTCCCTGCCAAGGCCGCAGGAGCCGCCGCCTACGCCATACCCACTGCCGGCTCGCAAGCTGCGCCGGGCATAGGCAAGGCGACGGGAACAGGCGCAGTACCTACCCCCCGTTCCCTGCCAAGGCCGCAGGAGCCGCCGCCTACGAAGGTAGGCAAGGCGACGAGAACGCCGGCAGGGAACGGGGGGACGGCTAGCTTTCCAGGCTTAGCACGCCGTAGTTGTAGCCCTTACGCCGATATACCACGCTGGGAAGGCTAGTGTCTACGTCGCTGAACAAGTAAAAATCGTGTCCTACCAGCTCCATTTCAAAAAGAGCCTGATCAACCGTCATAGGCTTCGCGGTGTGCTCCTTATTCCGCACTACCTGACCCGGAAACGAGTGGTCAACGCCACTAACCTCCATTTCGGAGCTTCCGTCGTCTTCAAAGCGGAGGCTTTGCAGGCTGTCCCAGCTATCGTTGGCGGCAACTGAGTCACTGTTCTCGATACCCACTCGCTGCCGAGGCAGCGAAATGACACTGTCCAGATAACCTGGCCCGGCAGCTGCCTGAGCCAAGCTTGCGGTAGCCGCCGACACCGACACCGGTGTACGCCGACCACGGTGGATACGGCGGCGATCAGCTGCCCGGCGAAGTCTCCCCTCAAGCTTTGCGGCTGCCTTATCGAGCGCGGAATAGAAATCGCCAGCGCATGACTCGCTGCGGATTACCGGACCACGGGACCTGCAGGTCAGCTCGATGCGTTGGCACGTATGCGATTGACGAGGATTGGGCTCGTGAAAGAGCTCTACATCTACGCGAAACAGCTTGCTGTCGTAACGCATAAGCCGGGCAAGTTTGTCTGCCACGTGCTCGCGATAATGCTCGGGTACCTCGACATTACGTCCGGTGACAGTGATCTGGACTGGACTGCTTGTATCAGTGATCGCAACTGCTGCGTCGGTGTCAGTGTGCATGGCGTACCTCCACAATATTCGCTAACTGCTAGGGCAAACCACTGGGCTGAATTCAGGTTGCATACGGGCTACATAGTGTTCTCAGTCCCGGTGGTCAATCGCTATACGTGCTCCCTTCATTGAAGTAAGGAACTACAACCCAGCGCTTGCAGCAGCTGGGTTCCGTCACCACAAGATAGCCGAAGATAGGTGGATGATCTAGCACTGACGGTAACGCCTTCAGCAGTCAGAGTCACCCCTTCGCGCGGGAAATTTTCTACAACACCCGGCAGCTCTTAGCTCACCGCCGCCAGCGCTACCGCCCCAACAACGTGGCATCCAAGGCCTCGCAACGTGCCGGCGGCCTCGGCTAATGTGGCCCCGCTAGTTACGACATCGTCTACTACGAGCACCGAAACCCCGTCCGTCAAAGGTAGCCCGCGACGCGGCACGAATCGGCCACGAATGTTGCTACGGCGAGCCACAGCACTCAAACCCAGTGAGTCTCTTGCGCCCGGAACAGCCCTCAGCATCGAAGAAACTCTGACAGGCTGCCCCACATATACGTGGCGCAGCGCCGCGCTTACCAGCGGGCGCAGATGATCGCCGCCTCGATGTCGCCGAGCAGCTCGGCTGGACGGAACGGGCACCAACAACACCCGCTCATTTGCTGGCAAGTTCTGCAAAGCCGCAGATAAACCGATGGCGAGCATGGGTGCAAGCACACAAAGTAATCGCCGCCGGTTGTGCTCCTTGTACGCCAAGAGCACGCTGCGCAGCACTCCAGCGTAGGCGGATGCGGCGATACACGTAGGAAACCCTGGTGGTGGATGTGCTGGGTGAGCGCGCCGCGGCGCCGCGCGGCATGCCGACGCACAGCCTAGACACAACAAACCACCTGACCGGCTGCAGGAGACGCAGTATGCGGGCAGCATAAGGTCCGCTGCCACTCTGAGTAGCTCGGCATTCAAAGCGGCGAAGTTAGACATAGAAAAGCCAGGTGCGCTATTCATAGCAACAGCCTGTCAGCAGGGTACGACAAGGCGCCCGAGTGCGCACCATTTTCTCGGTTTAGTCAGTGAGTTCCGTTATCGAGCGGGGCTGGTTGAAGTTGCAGGAGTTTTTTCAGGCACCGGTACCGGACCGCTATCATCGGGTATGGTTCCGCAGCCAGCAAGCACTGTTAACGCAGCTAACAGCACCACCAGAGCGTACGCGCGGCACAGCGGTTGAGATGCCCGCGCCGCCCATGCCCTCACTGCCGCACTCCCATGCCTCGAGCCGCAGCAGCAGTACCCGACTCATCCACAGTGTCCTCCGCCAGCTCGTCGGGGACTGCGCTTGTGAAATCAACAAAGGTCAGCATTCCCAGATCCGAGCCTGCTTGAGCTGCGGCAGGCGGCGACTGCGGTAATCCGTCGCTAGACATGACAGCGTCAGGTATCGCGTCCTCAGGCACCAAAGGTAGCGGGGAACTCTCGAGCACGCCCCCGGCGTGTCGAGGCAGCGTTAAACGGAACTGAGCACCTTGACCTCGCTGGCCCCACGCCTGTAACCACCCACGATGCAAACGAGTGTCTTCCAACGCAATGGACAGCCCGAGCCCCGTTCCCCCCGTGTGCCGGGCCCGTGATGGGTCCCCGCGCCAAAACCGATGGAATACCGCCTCATATTCGTGCGGAGCCAGACCCACACCGTAATCGCGTACGGTGACAGCGACCGCATGCCGATCTGCCATCAGAGTCATCCGAACCACCGGTTCCTGCCCTATAGAAGTCGGCTCATCAGATGTCGCAACAGCCCGCCCATACTCGACAGCGTTACTGACTAAGTTTGCAATGATGCGCGCCACCCTTCTGGAGTCGAGCTCACAGACCACCGGATGCGCAGGTGCGTCTAACGCAATACGCACTCCAACACCGCTGGCAAATGCCGATAGCGAGCGTTGAGCCTGCCGAAGTAGCTCCACTACATCCGTTGGTTCAGGTTCCAGCACGGCAAATCCGCCGTCGTACCGGCTGATCTCCAATAGGTCGGCGAGCAGAGCTTGGAAATGCTCAACCTGATCGTGTAAAAGCTCAGCACTACGTGCGACCTCGCCGCGAAACTCCCCACGAGCCCGATGCAGCACATCAGTCGCCATCTGAATTGTGGTCAGCGGCGTGCGCAATTCATGAGATACATCCGAAGTGAAACGACGCTGTAGGTTGGAGTAGCGCTCCAGCTGCATAATCTGCTGCTGCAGACTTTCGGCCATCTGATTGAACGCTCTGCCTAGCCTGGCGACCTCGTCCTCACCATGCACCGGCATGCGCTCGGTGAGGACACCCGCGGAAAGGCGCTCGGCAGTGCGCGCCGCCGCAGAAACTGGGCGCACCACCATCCGCACCACGCCGAAGGCAATACCACCCAACGCAAGCACCAGTAGGACGCCCACGCCAAAGGTCACATGTCGTACCAGTGCCACTGAGTCAACCTGACCATCCAGCGGAAAAAAATAGTACAGGTTCACCAACCCCGCCCGGGTTGACACCGGCGCGGCCATAGCAAGCACCGGGCGCGGCGGCTGACCGCCTAGCTTCATACTCACATACTGGTATCCCAGCACGTTTCGCGCATCCACCAGGGCGGTTAGCTCGGCAGGTGCCTGAAGCTCAGCGGGGCGGCCATTGGCGACATAGTGTTTTGGTAGTCCCGGATTACCGATCTCCACGGAGACTTCGAACAGCTTGGCCCGTTCACCACGATCTGAGAGGTTTGCCGTGACTTCCTTGAGCACCGCATCTGCTTTGGTCAGATCTCCGGCGCGCAGCTGCTGCAGGCGCTGCAGAGCGTAACTCCTGCCATCATTAACCTCTTCGATAGCGTAAGCGCGGTGAAACTGCACCATTCCACGTGAAATCTGCTCCACCATCAATATGCCTAAAACGGCCACGACAGCGCTAGAAATCAGCATAGTAAAAACCACAGCACGTAGCTGTAGTGATCTGCGCCACAAGCTTAATAGCTGACGCCATGATCTGTTCACAGTGATGCCTAGCTCATCACTACATGGCGTTTCGCGGTGGCACTGTCTCTGGTGGCACTGTCTCTGGTGGCACTGTCGGTAGTGGCGCTGTCTGAGCAAGGATCCGATACACCTGCTGCCCTGCCCGTCCCCGCCTTATACCCCACGCCGCGCACGGTAAGCACAACTTGAGGATTTTCTGGATCCCGCTCCACTTTGGAGCGAAGTCGCTGTACATGCACATTGACTAACCGAGTGTCGGCCGCATGCCGGTAGCCCCATACCTGCTCGAGTAACAACTCCCGAGAAAACACCTGTCGCGGTTTACTGGCCAGCGCAACAAGCAGGTCAAACTCTAACGGAGTCAGTGCTAAACGTTCGCCAGACCGGCTCACTTCATGGCCTGCGACATCGATCACAACAGGATCCTCCGGGGCTCCGATCTGGAACCGCTGAACCACTACCGATTCACGACTGCGCAGCCGAGCGCGAATGCGAGCAACGAGCTCCTTGGGACGAAAAGGTTTGACCACATAATCGTCGGCGCCCGACTCCAAGCCAAGCACCACATCGATGGTGTCGCTCTTGGCCGTGAGCATCACAATGGGCACACCGGACTCTTCCCGGATCGCTTTGCATACGTCAATGCCACTCATACCCGGCAGCATCAGGTCCAGTAAAACCAAATCTGGCTTGCTCTCCCGAAAAACTGTAAGCGCACGGTCACCGTTAGTCACAAAAATCGGGGCAAATCCTTCGCTCCGAAGCACGATGCCAAGCATTTCCGCCAACGCGGGATCATCGTCGACTACTAAGACTCGCAATGTCATGCATGACATGGTGTCACCCCTGTCCGCGGTTGCGATGACCCCCCTGACGATTTTTCGCATATGCGACAACCAAAGGTGATGTTATCGCGGTTCAGGGATAGATGGCGCGACAGAATCAACACTGACGCTGGCTCTGATCATCTCCATAACTCCGCCTTCGGCCAGGGCAGTGACGTCACCGAGCTCGCGGCGGTCGGCGACGTCACGCAGCAAGCGACGCATAATCTTTCCAGAACGAGTCTTGGGTAGCTCGGGAACCACCATGAGCTGTCGCGGTTTGGCAATAGCGCCGATCTGATCGGTCACGTGGCGACGCAGCTGAGTCAGTAGGACCTGCGCAGCACCGCAATCATGCTCGCCGCGCAGAATAACAAACCCCACAATGCCCTGCCCGGTCAGGCAATCATGAGCGCCGACCACGGCAGCCTCCGCAACAGCCGGGTGGCTGGCCAAGGCGGACTCCACCTCGGTAGTGGAGATGCGGTGGCCGGATACGTTCATCACATCATCCACGCGCCCCAGCAGCCACAGATCGCCGTCCTCGTCTTTCTTGGCACCATCTCCCGCAAAGTAATATCCCTGCTCGGCATAGCGCGACCAGTACGTGTCCTGGTACCGCTGCGCATCACCCCAGATGCCGCGCAGCATGGCAGGCCACGGCTCGGTGAGCGCAAGGTAGCCGCCCTCACCGTAAGACACTGAATTACCAGTCTCATCAACCACGTCCGCGCTAATTCCCGGAAGTGCCCGTTGCGCAGACCCCGGTTTTGTGCTGCTCACACCAGGAAGTGGGCTGATCATGATTGCACCGGTTTCAGTCTGCCACCAGGTATCCACAACCGGGCAACGCCCGCGGCCTACATGTTCCCGATACCACATCCATGCCTCCGGATTAATCGGCTCACCGACCGAGCCCAACACTCGCAGCGATGACAATTCGTACTGTGCTGGCAGCTGCTCCCCCCAGCGCATAAATGTCCGAATCACCGTCGGCGCGGTATATAAAATGGAGACTCGATACTTGTCAATGAGCTCCCAGAAGCGGCCTTGATGCGGCGTATCCGGCGCGCCTTCGTACATGACTTGAGTGACCCGATTGCTGAGCGGTCCATACACGATGTAGCTGTGGCCTGTGATCCAACCGACGTCGGCGGCGCACCAATACACGTCAGTATCGGCCTTGTGATCAAAGACCGCATGGTGGGTATAACTAACCTGCGTGAGGTACCCGCCGCTGGTATGCAAAATGCCTTTGGGCTCGGCCGTAGTGCCAGAGGTGTACAAAATGAACAACGGATGTTCAGAGTCAAAAGCCTGCCAGGCATGCTCAGTGGATTGGGCGTCCACGAGGTCATGCCACCAAATGTCTCGTCCGGCGCGCCATGACACGTCCTGACCAGTGCGCCGGACCACCAAAACTGTCTCAATGGCAGTGCCTTCGACGGCTTCATCGGCGATAGCCTTCAGCGTATGGGCGCTCCCGCGCCGGAAACCGCCATCAGCGGTGATCAACACCGCTGCACCAGCGTCATTGGCTCGGCTACGCAAACTCTGCGCGGAGAAGCCGCCAAACACAACGCTGTGCACAGCGCCAATCCGAGCGCACGCCAGCATTGAGATCGCGGCCTCGGGGATCATCGGCAGGTAGATCATGACTCGGTCACCAGGGCGTACGCCCAGCGACGTCAGCGCGTGAGCCGCTTTGCTGACTTCCTGTTGTAGCTGGCAATAGCTCAGGGAGCGAGTATCCCCGGGTTCACCTTCCCAATGAATTGCGATGTGGTCGCCGTATCCGGCTTCTACATGCCGATCCACACAGTTGTAGGCAACGTTGAGCTTCCCACCGACAAACCACTGCGCGAATGGAGGCTCCCAGTTCAACGCCGCATGCCATGGCTGCGACCAGCTCAGTCTCCGAGCTTGCTCCTCCCAAAACAGTAATCGATCTTGCTCAGCCTGGGCGTAAGCGGCTTCGGTGACGTTAGCTGAGGCAGCAAGCTCGGTCGGAGGATCAAAATGACGATCCTCATGCAGCAGATTCGACAGCGCAGATTCCATGGGGGTCACCTTTATCCTTTATTTCATAGGGAAATATCGCGATTAGGCTCGACAGTAATAGAAGTTCAGCGCCTTTTACTAAAAAGATCGAAGTCAGTAACTCGCACGCGCTAAAAAGTTGAGCATGTCGTGTCGCGTCACCACACCCACCGGCTCGCCGTCTCGAAGCACCATTGCGGCATCAGCATTCGCCAACGCCGTCAGCGCATCAGTGACCGCGGCGCCTTCACCAAATACGGTCGACCACTACCGCCGGAGTAGACCGAACCGCCGGGGTTGAGGTATTCCAGCTTGGCCAACACCAGCGAGCCACTGTGCTGATTCTGCTGAGGGCCGGTTGTGAGCACCGATCGCAGCGCAACCATAGGAGTGTCACCGATGAGGTCCACGACAGAGTCCGCATAACGCATTCGACCAATCTAACTGCCAGCACCTAATCGGCTCGACCGAGACAAGGGAGTTAACCTTGATGTTGTGAGTCCCATATCTCGAACACGCGGCATTGCACTAAAAATCGCGGCCGGGGGCAGCTTGGGGATGCTGGGCCTAGTGGCTATCGGGCATGTCATTAAGTCGCAAGCGGGCAAATTTCGTTCAGACGTTGACATCTTGCGGACCGCACCAGCCTGCGAAGCTACCTACGGTGGTACATATTCAGGCACCCGGATCGAGTTCGTACTGATGGGTGACTCCACCGCTGCCGGGGTAGGTGTAACGCTTGCCGCGCAAACACCAGGTGCGGTGATGGCACACCAACTGGCCACAGCGCTAAACAGGCCAGTCCGGCTGCGGTGCCCCGCAGTACCCGGAGCACTCAGTGCGGGACTGACCGCTCAGGTCGCCAGCATCGTGCCAAGGCCACCCGATCTCGTGCTGATTTTTATCGGCGCCAATGACATCACACATCGCACCCGTACATCTGTGGCGGTCGCGCAGCTAGACAGAGCTGTCCGTGAGCTGATAGCCAGCGGAGCGAAAGTCGTTGTAGGAACCTGCCCAGACTTAAGTTCTCTGGAAGGTATGCAGCCCCCGCTGCGCTGGATCACCCAGTTCTGGTGCCGAGAACTCGCGGCGGCGCAGACAATGGCGGCGGTGCGCGCCGGGGCTCGCACTGTTTCTTTGGTCAACACACTGCGGGCCGAGTTTGGCTCACGACCCCACGAGTTCTTCGCGGAAGACCGCTTCCACCCATCAGCGGCCGGATACTTGCGGGCTGCCGAGGCTATGCTGCCGTCCCTGATTGAGGCCTTGGGCTACGCAGGCGAGCTTGCCCCAACGCCATCGCGCCCATGGTCGCTGGTTCGTGCGCCGCGAAGCGGGCTACGCCCCCTGGCCAAAGCCGCGGTAGATGCTGCCGACACAGCGGGCACCGAGGTAACTGGCGTGCCCGCGCTCCAGGGACACCGTGGCATGTGGGGACAGCTGCGCAACAGACTGACCGAAGCCACACAGCTAGCTCGCCAACAGCTGCCGCGCCTCAATGGTCGCCGCGGCGTAAATGCCGGCGCTGACCTCAACGGTGACGCCACGCAACGCAGCCTCAAGGTCGTGGGAGACAACGGCAAACTGGTCGACTAGCGCGAAATCGCTATCTAGCCTGGGAACCTCGCGCCGCGGAAGCTGGCGAGCAGTTGCCGCATAGTCAGCCCACAACTGTAGGACGCGATGTACGCCGTCACCCTCAACGCGCCATTTGACGGCAGTCCACCCGGCAAACTGGGCTAGACACCGCTGCGCCGCCGCGTGGAATTCCACGGCGGCGGCGCAGACGTCGCTTTCGCTGCCGCTACTTTCGGGCATATCCCAGCAGACGCAGAATCTCTAGGTAAAGCCAGACTAAGCCGACTAAAATGCCGAATGCGCAATACCAGGAGTACCGGCGCTCAAGGCCCATAGCTACACCTTGCTCGACTGCGGCGAAATCGACGATGAACGTCATAGCGGCTAGCCCGATCGCAAACAGGCTGAACGCAATGGCCAACGGTGATCCGTCACGCAGTCCCAGACCGGTACCACTATTAACACCGAACAGCCCTAAACCCAGGTTCAGCAGCGCGAGAGCGAGAAACCCGAAGAGAGCTCCGGTCACCCACTTAACGAATGTGGGGGTAGCTCGGAGCACCTTCAGCTTGTACAGCGCGGCCATCGCGAAGAACACCCCGAACGTGCCAACGACGGCTTGCAACACAATGCCGCTGTCATATACCGAGGCATACCAGCGACTGACGACGCCGACTAGCACGCCTTCCACCACCGCATAACTGCCGATCAGGTACGGATTGGTGATTTGCTTGAACGAAATCACTAACCCCAGAACTAGCCCGACGATGACCGAACCAGCTAACGCTACGCCGGTCATCGTGCCGTTATCGGGAAGCAGCAGCCACGCCAGCGCGGCTGTGAGACCTGTAATGCTGAGCAGCGAGACGGTGCGCACCACTACGTCGTCAACCGTCATAGGTTGATCGTTTGCCGGCGCGTAAGGCGCATAGCTGGTCGAATACGGTTGTGTGGCAGAGCTACCGCCATAGCCGGGGCCGTAACCAGCGCCTCCCACACTCTGTTCCTGTAGTACGGGTGAACGACGCAGCCCGGTATGGCGGCTTGCGCGTTCGGTAAGTTTGCCCAGAACCGGGTTCCTGCTCTTCACGGTGCCTCCTTGAGAACCTGGCGCTCCGCCAGTGGGACGGGCAGACGATGCACGTTCCATTACCGAGCCTAGCGCGCCGGGTTAACGGTCGCAGCACACTAGGCGAAAAATGAAACTGCCCTACATTTTTCTGTCGACGAACTCGGCCGTTTCGCCGTTTTGAGGCCAAAAACCGCCGAGGCGGAGGCGCTGTGCCAATTTGGCAGAACAACCATTGCCCTGGGCCCGAAAAATCGAGGGATGGACGACAAGTTCGTTCGTTTCGATCCCAACATTGTTCACATCCGCTCTGCACCGGCTTACCGGCGAAGAATGGGCTTTCGTCTACCGGAACATGCGCGAAGACCGCGATCAGATCGGAGGTCGGTAACGGCAGTTTGGTTCAAGCGGCTTTTTCGAAGGCCTTGATCACCTCGATGCCGAGCTGTAAGGGTGAGTCGTACGTGAATGTGCGCATCTCGTCCTCAATTGGCGTGAATCCGCGCCGCGATCCTTCGTTGCGCTTCGGAGTTATCTCGACGGACTCTCCCTCGCCGGACGGCTCGACGTACACCCCGACCGACCGCGTTCCCCTCGCATAGGCGGCATAGCTGAACAATCCGAACAGATCTAGGAGCGGCTGTGCCGATTTGACGTCCCGTCCCGGGACGTCCATGCCTCCACGGGATTGACCCAGCGCATGACTAATGACCCCGCCCAGCTCACTCGCCGAGGACTCCTGTGGCAATCGGGCCGGCGTGCCGTCGAGCACCCAGAATCCAGCGGACGTCTTCGACGTAGGCGCAGACGATGTATTCGCCCTGCCGTAGGTCGACGTTCGCTAGTTTCCTCATCATGATCCTCCGGGACCATCAATTTTACGCCCTTCGATGCCCAAAGCAAGGCTGCCGACTAAGAACCCGCTTATTCCAGACGCTTGCGCATGTTTCGAAAAATAAATGCCCATTCGTCGCCGCTGCGACGCTTCGCCGCAGCAGTCACAAGGCTCGGAATCTCGAGCTGGGTGTCAATGCTGGGCATCTCCACAGCGATGTAGGCTTTGCCGTCGTCATACCCGACCGGCTTGTTCGTCCATTGGAATCCCAGCCCATTAACGAATGTGACTCCGACGAAGCGGATGAACTTGTCGAACATTTCGCGATTGGCCGACACCAACGCATCATCGATGCCGGAGAACCGACGGAGCATCTCTGCTTCAGCTACCCGCAGGCCGGCTTCTGAGTAGGGATCATCTGGCATACCCACTACATCGCCGGCCAGGAACTCGCAATCGAGTAAGTAGTCGTTCATCGCAAGCCAGGCCTGGAAGCCCTCATCGCGCGGAACTGTGCCGCCTTCCCGCGAAGTGGATGATTGTTCTGACATAGCCACCTCCCTGCCACCATGTAGTTGAATCGCCAAGATACTCCTTAATCAATTCGTGTAGTCGTTACGCGCGACGACCTTACGGCTATGACGTTCCCAGGATGGGACTTGCCCATACCGCCCCGTCAGGCCCAATCAAACGCGACCACATCAAGATCTATTACTGACAGCTGTACCGTTTGCACATGGCTCAGATAGTGGTTTTGGGTGGTGGCGTTTCTGGTCTGTCGAGCGCCGTTCGTCTGCTCGAACATGGTCATTCTGTTGAGGTGCTCGCGCGAGAAGTGACGCCGCACACAACATCGGATACGGCGGCGGCGATCTGGGCGCCATACCGTGTCGAATTGGGCGATCTCATCGAGCATTGGTCTATGGCTTCTTTTAGACAGTTCCAGCAACTAGCCGCCGACGAGAATTCTGGCGTGGTCATGAGAGAAGGAACCTTCGGATTCGCCTCCTCGGCTCCTCCTGATTGGACCAACGGCATTCCTGAGGCGCGACTAGCCAATGAACAGGAGCGTCCTGTCGGTTGCGGTAGTGGCCTTATCGCCCGAGTACCTGCGATCGAGATGAATCGCTACATGCCTTGGCTCCTTGCGCGAGTCAAAGCGTTGGGGGCTTTTGTCACGAGGACGGAAGTGACATCATTCGACGAAATCTGCCGCTCAACAGACGCCATTGTCAACGCGACTGGCCTCGGTGCACGAGGATTGGCCAATGACACAGACCTGTACCCCGTTCGGGGCCGAATCGTTTTAGTTGAACAGATCGGGTTGGAACGATTCCTCGACATCGAAGCGGGAGACTGGCCGATAGGAATTTTCCCTCGTCACGATGACATCGTTTTGACCGGTGCATACGAGATCAACGAGACCTCACTCAAGGTGCCCGACGGAATGGATGAGGGAATCGTGGGGCGGTGTGTTGCCTTTGAACCAAGGCTGGCGCAAGCCCGGCGCCTTGGCGCAATGAGCGGACTTCGGCCTGCTCGCGATGTCGTCCGACTCGAGCTTGACCGGACCACTGACAAAATGCCCGTCGTGCATAACTACGGGCACGGCGGCAGCGGAGTCACACTCTCATGGGGATGCGCTGACGATGTGGTTGACCTCATCGACAAAGCGTGCGGTATGACTGCCGAAGCGGAGATTCCGAAGACGAAACTAGCGTAAACGCACTCTGAACAGGACCTTCGCGCCCAGGAGAAGGCTCGGCCACACCCACCGTCGAATGCCCGCATGGGCAACATCTCATTCTTCGTGCCCAGGACGGGATTCGGCCACACCACCGTCGAATGCCCGCATGGGCAACATCTCATTCTTCGTGCCCAGGACGGGATTCGAACCCGTACGCCCCTTCCGGAGCAGCCATTTTTAAGACGGCCGTGTCTGCCATTCCACCACCCGGGCCACGCGATGTGCTAACGCTAGGCGCTGGACTTAGCCTACGGGGCTCGGCCCAAGCCCAGCTCCACCGCGCGGGTAAACACATCATCAAGCATGACAGCGGTCAATGTACCGGTGAACGTATTCTGCTGGCTGACGTGGTAGCAACCGAGCACCGTCAGCGCGTGGTGCGGGTTAGTCACACCAACGTCAACGCCGTGGCCAAATCGGGGCGCAGGAACTGGAATAGTGAAGCCCAAACGCCGCAGCGCGGGCCACAGTGCAGTCCACGCGAAGCCGCCCAGCGCCACCACCACACGTAACGTCGGCAGCAGTAGAGCTAGCTCACGATCCAACCACTGTGCGCAAGTATCGCGCTCGAGCGGCGTAGGTTTGTTCTGTGGCGGGGCGCACCGTACGGCGGCAAAGATCCGCGTCGAGTGCAAAGCCAAACCGTCGTCAGCACTGACGCTGTGTGGCTGATTTGCCAGGCCGGCTCGGTGTAGGGCGGCAAAAAGCCAGTCGCCACTGCGGTCACCGGTGAAGATCCGCCCTGTCCGATTGCCGCCGTGCGCGGCCGGCGCCAGACCCAGGATGCCGATCGAGGCGTCAGCCGGACCAAAGCTCGGGACAGGCCTGCCCCAGTACACCTGGTCGGCAAAAGCGGCACGTTTCTCCCGCGCAACCTGCTCGCGCCAGGCAACTAACCGCGGGCAGGCACAGCAGTCAGAGACAGCGGCATCCAGCTGATTCAGTGAACGCACCTTAGTGACCTCAGGTAGGTATGCGTTCATCATTGATCAGCGTGGAGTTCAAGGAAATCCTCACCCACAGCGGCGAGCGCTACGCCATCCAAAATGTCATGTTCGCTACACAACAGCTCAGCGGAGCCCATAGCCTGCAATGCCTCGCGCAGAATCAACGCGCCGGCGGCGATCACGTCGACTCGCCCCGGGTGAACGGCCTTAACGGCGACCCGAGCAGCGTGCGGGGCGGTCAGTAACCAGGCAGTGATCTCGTTGACTCGCTGGGCGGAGATCCGCGCATGATGAATCCGATCGCTCTCGTACCGAGTGAGGCCTTCCGCGATCGCAACCACGGTAGTCGCTGAACCCGCCACTCCCACCACGGTGCGAGCGCAACGTAAGAACGCGGCGCCAGTCTTCGCCATAGCGGCTCTAATTTCACGCTCCGCCGAGGTAACTTGCTCCAAAGCGGGAGGGTCGTCGCGGAAACAGCGCTCGGTGAGCCGTACCGCTCCAATGTTCATTGAGACGGCCGCGTTGGGCTTGTTGGGGGTTTCGCCGTACACCAACTCGGTAGAACCACCGCCGATATCGAGGACTAAAAATGGACCTTCAGCGGGGTCGAGCCCACCAGCTGCACCTAGGTACGACAGCCGGGCTTCTGCCTCCCCATTGAGCACAGTGACCTCAATACCCAAAACATCGCGCACCATAGAGCGCAGCTCCTCGGCGTTGGAAGCGTCGCGCACAGCGCTCGTCGCGACCATCCGAACAACCTCAACCCGGTGGAGTTTCAGCAGCTGCGCGTAGTCGACCAACACCGCGCGGGTACGCCGCAACGCCGCTTCATCCAACCGCTTAGTCCGATCTACCCCAGTACCAAGCCGGACGATCTCCATCCGCCGCAGCACGTCCGTAAGGCCATGATCGCTCACATCCGCTATCAGCAGCCGCAGCGAGTTGGTGCCGCAATCAATTGCGGCTACCCGCTGCATGGAGTGCTTGCCGTTCCGCTGTGGACTTCCACTTCGCTCGTAGCAACACAGGCACTCGTAGTAACACAGGGTCCAGCAGCCCACCAGGTCGGAAGGCACCCCAATGCCTCGTCTCCCAGCGGGTTCACCCCTGGACCCCGAGCCAACGCATGGGCCACTAGCGCGTGCAAGCACTTCACTCGGTTCGGCATTCCGCCAGCCGACACCTGATCAATCTCGGCCACCACACCCAGCTGGTTACGTTGCGCGAGGTAGTCCGCATGCGCCGCTGTGTAGCGCTGCGCCAGCTCGGAGTCACCTGCGAGCCGCTGCGTCATCTCTGCCATTAAGCCAGCGCTCTCCAGCCGACTCAGTGCGGCGCTAACCTTGAGACAGGTGAGATAAAACGTGGTCGGAAATGGGGTGCCATCGGCGAGCCTTGGCTTAGTCCGCACTACATCGGGCAGCCCGCATGGGCAGCGGTGCGCTACGTCAACCGCCCCTCGGGCGGGACGGCCCAGCTGCCGTTCCACCACACTGTGGTCAAGCTCGGATAGCGGTCGTGACCCGTTCACGAACGCAAGCCCCTTGAGCGGATTAGCTCTTCTTTCCGCTCTGCACACCTGTCCAGAGTTGTCCATACCATGCTTTTCCTGTCTTTTCTGTCCGTTCTTTTCCTTCAGTCCCGGCACCTCGGTCGGCGTGTGAATCACCAGGATCGGCGCCCTCAACGAGGTATGTCAGTTCGCCGGGTTCGACGTATTGCAGCCGTTTTCGTGCCTGTTCCCGGATATAGCCGTCATCATTCCACCGGTCGATACGTTCCTGTAGCTGCGCGATGTGCTGTTTCTGCGCCACCTGATCATCACGGTTCTGAGCAATCTGGGTACGTTGCGCCACGTACTGCCTAATGGGATACGCAAAGCTCAACATAAGCACGGCAACCACGGCGGCCAGCAGAGCCGCTCGACGCGTATAGCGGCGCTTGACGCGCGGTCGAGAGCTGCGGGTTCGCGGAGTTTTGGACGATTGATTGGCGGATGCGCCCTCCGGCTTAGTTGCCTTGGAACCCCCAGTGGTAAGCGGATGACTAGTACGAGCCGGCGGAGTACCACGGCTGGCGGAGGGTCGAGTCGGGCCAGTGCGGCGACCATCGCCTCGGCTGGGGCTAGAACTCCCGCCAGCTGGTCGCCGCACCGATGTCATAACTACTCCCGCCAAGGCTGCATCGCCGCTCACAGCACTGAGCTGATACTAGGTGAGCATTGAGCTGATCGACGCCCGTTCAGGCCGATCGATGCCCATCTTTACTGAGTAAACCGACTGAAAGCGCCGCGGCCGGCGTAGCGCGCCGCGTCATCGAGCTCTTCTTCAATCCGCAGTAGCTGGTTGTACTTGGCTACCCGCTCCGAGCGTGCCGGCGCACCGCTCTTGATCTGCCCAGCGTTCGTCGCCACCGCCAGGTCAGCGATGGTGGTGTCTTCGGTCTCGCCCGACCGATGGCTAAGCATGCAGGCAAAACCAGCTCGATGCGCCAGATCCACCGCGTCCAGCGTCTCGGTGAGCGTCCCTATCTGGTTTACCTTCACCAGCAGTGCGTTAGCGCTGGCCTCAGCGATACCGCGACGCAGCCGCTGCGGGTTGGTGACGAACAGATCATCGCCCACCAGCTGAACCCGCGAGCCCAGCTGTACCGTGAGGGCGTGCCAGCCGGACCAGTCATCTTCGGCCAGTGGGTCTTCAATGGAGACGATGGGGTACGCCGAAACCAGCTCGGCATAGTAGGCAGAGAGCTCATCGGCGGTCTTCTTCGCACCCTCAAACGTGTAGACGCCGTCGGCGTGAAACTCAGTTGCCGCCACATCGAGCGCGAGCGCGATGTGCTCACCCGGCTGATAACCGGCCTTGGTCACCGCTTCCAGGATGAGGTCAAGTGCGGCGCGGTTACTCGGCAGGTCAGGGGCAAAGCCGCCCTCGTCACCCAGCCCGGTGGCATAGCCCTTCGTTTTAAGCACAGACTTGAGCGCGTGGTAGGTCTCAGCGCCCCAGCAGAGCGCTTCGGCGAACGTGGCGGCGCCGATGGGCGCGATCATGAATTCCTGAATGTCCACATTGGAATCCGCGTGTGCCCCGCCGTTCACAATGTTGAACATGGGCACCGGGAGCACGTGCGCGTTCGGACCTCCGACGTAGCGGAAGAGCGGCAGATCCACGGAGTCCGCGCCCGCTTTAGCCACTGCGAGGGAGACACCGAGGATTGCGTTGGCGCCTAAGCGGCTTTTGTCGGGCGTGCCGTCAAGGTCGAGCAGCGTCTGGTCAACTAAACGCTGCTCGCTGACGTCGAGCCCCACGATCGAGGGCGCGATGTCGTCGATCACAGCGTTAACAGCCTGGGTAACACCTTTGCCGTTGTAGCGCTGCCCGCCGTCGCGCAGCTCTACAGCTTCAAACGCGCCGGTGGAAGCCCCGCTGGGCACGGCAGCGCGAGCTACCGTGTCATCGTCGAGGATGACCTCCACCTCAACGGTGGGATTGCCGCGGGAATCAAGGATTTCCCGGGCGAAAAGACCTTCAATAGCTGCCACGTCTGACGCTCCTTCGCGTGATGTTTTGGCTCGTTATGGTCATGCTTGATAAGTTCGACATGAGCCTATCGCTACGGCGGCCCCTGCACGACTAGGACTAAACACCTATGGCAGAACCCAACGGCCTTGTAGAGTGACGACCATGGCAAGGCGCCGACGAAAATCCCGATGGGGGTGGAAGGCCAAAATAGCTGTAATTTCAGCAGTAGGAGCGGTTTCTGGAGTCATAGCCTTTGCTGAATCCCTACGCGGTGGAACCCCGCCAAACGACGCACTCAAAGCTGGAATGTATATAGGCTCGGGTGCCTCCAGCCTTTTCTCTGGCCTACTCACCCCACAGCCGGGAGGTATAGCAAAGTCCATAGCGGGCACTGGTGCCGCAATCGCCATAAACACCCGCTATCCCGATAGCCCCATTTTGGACCTATACGGTACGACGGTCAGCGCGGCTTACGCAGTGGGAGGTGCCACCCGTGGATTATGGGATCATTGGCGGCAAGAACCATCAGGACAGCGACACTAGCGTTCGGTGGTTCGTTAGCGAAGGGTTTGGTCGAAGAACATCAGAAATAATTGATAGCGTAGAGGGGGCGACGATGAGCGTCGATACGACAATGCTTCCAGCTCATCCGGGAGAGGTGCTGAATGAGGAGTATCTGAAGCCTCTCAGCGTTAGCCAGTACCGCTTGGCTGTGGCAATTGGCGTATCGCCGCGGCGAATCAACGAGATCGTGCACGGTCAGCGCCGTATCAGCGCCGACACGGCACTGCGTCTGGCACGATTCTTTGGCACATCCGAGCGCTTCTGGATGAACCTCCAAAGTCGTTACGACCTGGAGACCGAAAAGGATCAACTCGCAGAAACCCTTGCCGAGATTCAGCCATTACGGGCTGCTTAGTCGAAAGCGAGTTGTTCAGCCTCCATCCGCGGCTCGGCTCTACCCACCAGTACTCACCGCCTCCACGGCTCGCACTTGCCCGGCGTAGCGGTCTGCCGCGTCGCGCAGGGCGGCCTCAGCATCAAGGCTCAGCTCGCGAGCCTCAGCCACAATCGCCAACAGTAAATCGCCGAGCTGCTCACTATCGTCGGGGACTGTAATACCAGAGGGCAACGCGGGCGCCGGGACATCTAGACCGAATTTTCCGGCCTTGCTGAGGTACTTGCGCGCTAAAGACAGTGCCGGCTGCGAGCGGGCGACCCCGTCCAGCGCTGAGCTCCGGCTCTTCTCTGCGTGCTTGATCTGCTCCCAATTCGCGAGCACCTCACCCGAGCCAGTCACCGACTCGCCGGCAAAAACATGCGGATGCCGGCTTACCAGCTTGTTCACCAAACTGGCCGCCACATCATCGATATTCCAGCGCTCGCCTTCCGGCGCGTCCTCGGCCAGCCGGGCATGAAACACCGCCTGCAGCAGCACATCGCCGAGTTCTTCAATGATGTCGTCACGGTTGCCCGATTGCACCGCGTCGTAGGCCTCATAGGCTTCTTCCAGCAAATAGGGCAGCAGCGAGGCATGTGTCTGTTCGGCGTCCCACGGACAACCGCCCGGCGACCGCAGCTGATTCATTACCTCCACCACGTCGAGCAGCCGCGCCCCTGGCGGATCCCACGAGCCATACACCAGCTCCAGCTCCGGCTGTGGTGCCGATGTCGCTGTCAGCCCTGACGACCGGAGTAGCTGCTGGCCCAAAGCCCGGGCAAAGTCTTGATCGCCGTCGGTGCCCACCAGCCACACCGCGCCGGGATCAGAACCCCCGGAGGCGATCGCCCCGTCGCGGAACTGTTGCGCCTGGGCGGCGGCCGAACCATCGAGGCCCTCGGCGCCGTCGATGATCGTGACCTTCTCGCCGGCGGAACGGACAGCTTCGACCGTTTCGGACTCAACACCGGCAAACACCGGATGGGTGCGAATGAGGTCCCACGCTTGCGCGGTCATCACACCGGCGGGTAAGCGGGGCGAGGTCGCGAGGAGGTAGAGGTTGGTCACGCTGAGCAGCCTACTGAGCCGGGCAAGCCTGCTCGGTCCGGTGACAGCTTAACCTCCTTCTGGTCTACACATGCTAACGTAGGTGCATGTTGTCGCATCGGCTCCAGATACTGCTAGATGATGACCGCTATGCGCGTGTCACCACGTTAGCGCAGGGGCGGGATACTTCAGTGGCAGCAGTGATACGCGAAGCCATAGATCGTGGTCTGCCAGCCACAACTGCCCGCAGATATGCCGCAGGCGAACGTATTCTTACCGCCGCACCGGAGCAGTTTGGCGATGCGGCCGAGTTAAAGACCGAACTGGACGAGCTTCGTGGCCGTCACGGGTAAGTCTCCTACCCTGGTGCTCGACACAACCGTGCTGTTATATGCGGTCGGCAACGACCACAGGTTCCGCGAGCCGTGCCAACGCATCGTAAAAGCAGTACAGCAGGGAGTGCTGAATGGCACCACGACCGTAGAAGTGATACAAGAGTTCACGCACGTTCGAGCACGACGACGTGATCGCGCTGATGCCGGGCAGCTGGCATCAGCCTACATGGAACTACTGGCTCCGCTGCTTATTGTAGAGACCTCCGATCTCCGACACGGGCTACAGCTCTTCACTCAAATTCACTCGCTAGGCAGCTTTGACTGTGTGCTGGCAGCGGCGACGCAGGCAATCGGAGGCACACTGGTCTCGGCCGACGCGGCCTTCGCCGAGGCATCCCAGCTCCGCCATGTGGTGCCCGACGACGCCTCGATCACCGACCTGCTCGCATCCGTACAGTGACCTGACGGAGCCGTGGCTGTAATTAGAGGGTTGTTCGCGGGCACTAAACGGTTGACCAAAGATCGGCTGAGCCACAAGAGCTGCGGCATTACGCGCGCTTTCGCCAGTGTGTCCGTTTCTACTGCGAGAGCGGACATTACAGCTTGCAGGCTGGTTTCGTGGAAGGGTTCGTGGTCTGTGGCTAACTGTTTCCGGGTCGCATGTACACGCCTGCGCGCGCTGCGATCACGGCAGCTTGGGCAGCTTGGGCAGCTTGGTCTGCCATGGTTTCGTCGATGCTGTCACCAGTGACTAGCAAATGGTAGTAGAGAGGAGCTGACACCGCGCGGATTACCTTATGGGTATCCGTCCCTTGTGGCACCTCACCCCGTTCGATGGCCTGTTGTACGCAGGGCACCCACTCAGCAATGCGTGTGTCGTAGAAACCGTGCATTGCGGACGCGGCGTGGGCGTCGCACATCGCCGCCGCGATGATCGATGTGAACAGCGAATCCTGCTCGGCTGGGCCGTCGCCGACCACATGCGCACTGACCTCGTCGAAGCCGACGAACAACACGGCGTGCGCGCTCGATGGGACGCAGCGGGGTATGCTGGGACAACGCCGCCGCCGAGACGTTCTGGTCAACACTGAAGGCCGAATTCTACAACCGGCACCGCTAGCCCACCAAAGCCGAAGCTAAACTCGCTGTCGGAACCTGGATCAAAGACCGCTACAACCACCGCCGGCGACACTCCTCGATCAAAATGCTCACCCCCGTACGCTTCGAGAAGACTCACCCCCAGACGGCAACCGCCGCCTGACCACGCGTCCACCATCCGGGGTGAACCCAGGACCTTTTCACATGAGGCAACGAACCCAACTACGCGGACCTTTAGATGAGTCAACGCGCTCGGCATTCCACGGGGTGCATATCACTTTGCGCGCCCACAAACCCCTGGGATGTAGAGGCAAACCACTTCGTACAAACAGTGAAGGACGCCGGATGGGGCGAAAAGGATGTCGCCGCACTAGACCTGGAAGCGGCTGGGGGGCAAAACGCAGACCAACTTAACATCTGGGCGACGAACTGGATAAACCGAATCCGCGAACAGCTCACCGGTCGAATCCTATTCGATACAGCCCTTGGTTTTTTATTGAACCAGATGGGTGACCCGCCTGAACTGCCTGGTGCCGCTACGTTGTGGATCGCTCGATACACCACAGGGCCGGTTTACGGGCCACCACTTCGCCTCCCACGAAGTGCGCCTGATCCTCCACCGATCTGGCAGTGCTCAAATGGAACAGACGGCTGCGTTAGTGACGTACCCGGCATAGGAAGCGTTGATTACAACCACGCAACCGATCAGGCCTTTACGGACCTATGGGGCTAGTAGCATGGCGTCTTCGGGGCGTTCTACTAGCCTGAACAGCCCTGGCCGCCCTGCAACTTTAAACCTCTACTACTCTCACGCCGACACTCGAAGGCTACTGGTTCGGCATTGTCCGAAACCGTCTAAACGATGTCAGCCACCGTAGTTGTAACCAACGACGATAATCGCTGGACTTCATAGCGACATAAAGAGTACGCCCAGCGTTGAAATAATCTTTTCGTTATCGTACAGAGTTCTATCGCTCACGACTTCTAGGCCGAAAGATTTGCCGAACGGTGGCACGCCACCTGGTTTTACGCCACTTGTAATCTCATCGACCTCTTCTTCGGTTGCAAAGCGAGTATCTTCGGCCTGAAACAGCTCTTTGACCTATTACTGTTGAACTTTTGCCCGGCAGGCATGACAAGCATGAGAAGTTTTTTACCTTCATTCGGAATTTGGCGGAGCGGGACGCAGCCGCTCCACGATCGCTTCTACCTGAGCAACGGTCATGACGGGAACACTGTTCTCAGCCAGCCCAGTGGTAATCATATCTCGCACCACCGCTGACATAGATTTGTTTTCACGACGCGCACGCTCGCTCAAGGCGGCAGCCAGCTCGTGGCTTATGCGTACCCCCACAAACGCGCTGCGCGTGTCCATCGCGGCGGCATAAGCACCGGTAGCGACGGCTTCGCGCGCCTCAGCGACCTCAGCAACGGCAGCCTCAGCTTCTTCAGCCGCGTACGCAGCACGCACCTGCTCACCGCTCATCGTGACAGTCATGATGCATCTCCCATTCGATAGGTACGAAGATCAGCGCCCCTAGCAATCCACGCGCTATACCCGCGTCCGGTCTCTGGGGCATATACACTACCAATGTAAAACAAAATTAAACACACGTTGTCTTTACTCTTCGTAGTGATGTTCAAGCTAGCCGGCGAGCGCGGGCAGTACATCGCGGCACCACGCCAGCAGTTCCGCGTCGCGCAGCGGGGTGCCGCCAATCCGTGCGGTGCTCGGCGCGGGCACCGTTACCACCTGCGACGCCTGCTTGTACACCGAGCCCGGGTACAGCCGCGCCAGCCGCATCGCACGGCTTTCGGGAAGCTGGATCGGGGCGAGTCGAATCTGCTTGCCTTGTTGCGTAATCTCAGTCACGCCCGCCTCCCGCGCCTGCACCCGTAGCGCGGCGACCTCCAGCAGCAGCTCGACCGGTGTAGGCGCTGGACCGTATCGATCCGCCAGCTCCTCGCGCACCGCATCGATGCTGGCTGTGTTCTGCGCCTCGGCGAGCTTTCGATACATCTCCAGTCGCAGCCGTTCGCCAGTGACGTAGTCGTGCGGAATGTTGGCGTTGATCGGCAAGTCGACTTTCGTCTCCAGCACCGGCTCGGCTTTCACCTGGCCAGTTTGTGTGGCCTTGTATTCCGTAACCGCTTCGCTCACCATGCGGACATACAGATCAAAACCCACTGCGGCGATGTGACCAGACTGCTCGCCACCCAACAGGTTGCCTGCGCCCCGAATCTCCAGGTCCTTCATTGCCACGAACATGCCGGCACCCAGCTCAGAGTGCTGCGCGATGGTGGCAAGTCGTTCGTGCGCGGTCTCGGTGAGCGGGCGTTCACTCGGGTACAAAAAGTAGGCGTAAGCGCGCTCGCGGCCTCGCCCGACCCGGCCCCGGATCTGGTGCAGCTGAGAAAGCCCAAACATGTCGGCGCGCTCCACGATCAGCGTGTTGGCGTTCGGGATATCCAGGCCTGACTCCACGATGGTGGTGCAGACCAAGACGTCGTAGCGTTTCTCCCAAAACCCCAACATCACCTGCTCCAGCGCATCTTCGCTCATCTGACCGTGCCCGACGCAGACTCGCGCGGTGGGCACTAAGGAACGGATGCGGGTGGCGGCGCGATCAATAGACTCCACCCGGTTGTGCACGTAGAAAATCTGCCCGTCGCGCAACAGCTCACGCTTGATGGCCGCGGCAATCTGCTGATCGTCGTAGCCGCCGACGTAAGTCAGCACCGGGTGACGCTCCTCCGGCGGGGTTGCGATGGTCGACATCTCCCGAATGCCAGTCATCGACATCTCCAACGTTCGCGGGATTGGCGTTGCCGATAACGTCAGCACATCCACACTGGCGCGCAGCTGCTTGAGGTGTTCCTTGTGCTCCACACCGAAGCGCTGCTCTTCGTCCACAATGACCAGACCAAGATCACCGAAGCGCACGCCAGTCTGCAACAGCCGATGCGTGCCAATGACGATGTCGACGCTTCGGTCGGCCAAGCCCTCGAGCACCTTGCGGGCTTGGGCGTCGGTCTGGAAGCGCGAGAGCTGCGCGATCCGCACCGGGAACTGTGCTAGCCGCTCAGTGAACGTGCCCATGTGCTGGCGGGCCAGCAACGTTGTGGGCACCAACAGTGCCACCTGCTTGCCTTCTTGCACCGCCTTGAACGCCGCCCGCACCGCGATCTCGGTCTTGCCGTAGCCAACGTCACCAGAGATCACCCGGTCCATCGGATAGGGCTGCTCCATGTCGCGCTTGACATCATCGATCGCGACGAGCTGATCTGGAGTCTCCGTGAACGCAAATGCGTCTTCGAGCTCGCGCTGCCAGGGAGTATCAGCGGCGAATGCGTGTCCCGGAGTGGAAGTACGTGCAGCGTACAGCCGCACCAGCTCCGCGGCGATCTGTCGCACTGCCTTGCGAGCTCGCCCTTTAGACTTCTGCCAGTCCGCGCCGCCGATCCGGTGCAACGTCGGTTGTTCGCCGCCGACGTAACGCGTGAGCAGGTCGAGCTGATCAGTGGGGACGAACACCCGGTCGCCGGGCTGTCCTCGCTTACTTGCCGCGTATTCCAGCACAAGGTATTCGCGTTCGGCTCCAGCGACACTGCGACGAATCAGCTCCACGTAACGCCCCACGCCGTGCTGTTCGTGCACCACGTAATCTCCGGGACTCAGCTGCAGCGGATCAATAGTGTTGCGGCGTTTAGGTGCCATCCGACGGGGCGCTTCCGCCGGACGAGCACCAGTGAGGTCGGCTTCAGTGAACAGCGCCAGCCGAAGCGATCGCGCCACGAAACCGCGCTCGAACTCACCCGTCGTGACGGTGACGACTCCAGGCTGGGGTGCTACGTCCAATGACTCGACCAGCGTGGCGCCAACGCCGGCGTCGCGCAGCTGCTCGGCCGCGCGCTGCGCCGGCCCGTGCCCAGCGAAACACACTACGACCGCCCAACCGTCGCGGGCGTACTCACCAAGCTGAGCAAGCGCTCGCTCAGTGTTGCCCCCAAAGCTTGGCGAAGCCGTGGCATCAACGGGGAAAGCCGCACCTTCGTCGGACGCGAATGGACCCACCGACCACCATGGCATGCCAAGCTCGCCAGCGGTTTTCTGCACATGTTCAAGCTCACGGAAAGACGAAACCCCGACATCGATCGGACGCTGACCGCCCACGGCGGCCGCAGCCCACGACGCTTGACGGAATTCTTCGCTGGTGGCAACCAGATCATGTGCCCGTGCCCGAACCCGCTCGGGGTCGCACACCAGCACATGGGTGCGCCGGGGCAACACGGCAAGTAGCAACTCAAGCTCGTCGGCCGCGTCCACCAACGCGGGCAACAGCGACTCCATACCCTCTACCGGAATACCCTCGGCAACCTTGGCGAGCAGCTCGATGAGCTCGGGGTGCTCACTACTCAGCTGAGCCGCACGAGCACGTATTTTGGGAGTCAGTAGCAGTTCTCGACACGGCGGCGCCAACAGTCCCCGAGGAGCAAGCTCCAACGACCGCTGATCGGCCACGCTGAAGTACCGAATCTCTTCAACCTCGTCGCCAAAGAACTCCACCCGCAGCGGGTGCTCCTCGGTCGGCGGGAATACGTCAACGATACCGCCGCGCAACGCAAACTCGCCACGTTTGCTCACCAGCTCGACCCGGGTATACGCCAGCTCGACCAGGCGATCGGCGAGCACGTCCAGCTCCACGGTGTCACCGACGGCGGCAGTCACCGGCTCGATATCGCCAAGCCCCACCAGCTGCGGTTGCAGCACCGAGCGCACCGGGGCTACCAGTACCGAGATTGGGCCAGTCGCTGGATCGGTCTGGCTCGGATGCACCAGCCGACGCAGCACAGCCATGCGCTGGCCAACGGTGTCTGCGCGCGGAGACAAACGCTCGTGTGGCAAGGTCTCCCACGCCGGATACACCGCAACACCGTGCGGCGGGATCAAACAGCACAGCGCCGCGGCCAGCTGTTCGGCCTCTCGAGCGGTAGCGGTCACGACCAGCACAGGCACGCCAGCCCCACCGAACTGGGACGGCGCGGCAAGTGCAGCGGCGACGAACGGCTGCATCGCGGCAGGAGCGGAGACATTGACCGCGGAACTGCCCGCGGAGGAGATCAACTGGGAGAATGTGGGCTGTTGCACAACTGGTGCAAGCAGGCCAGAAAGGCTCATGAACCGAGCTTATCCGCGTGCTACGACACTGTTACCGCCGCACACCAACTGCTACCGTGCACAGCGTCGGTGGATCCCGCTGACGCTTGCTTGGTTCCGATAGGACCCTCGCCAGAAGGGCGTTACCGATGAGAAAGCATCTGCTCCGCGCGCTCGCCGTAGCCGCCGGCGCGAGCATGCTGCTAACCGCATGCGCGAATACCCCCAGCTCCACCAACGCTAAGACCGCCGGCGGGGGCATAGTGCGCGCCGAGAACGGCGATGTCAAAATCCCTGCCCTGCCAAAACGAGTTGTCTCGCTCTCCCCCACCGCTACCGAAATGCTGTTTTCGATCGACGCGGGCAAGCAAGTGGTCGCCACCGACGATCAGTCCACCTACCCCAAAAGCGCTCCCCGCACGAAGCTCTCCGGCCTATCGCCCAGCGCGGATGCTATCGCCCAATACCGGCCCGATTTGGTGGTGGTCGACGCCGACCGCAACGGTGTGGTCTCGGCGTTGAATAAACTCCATGTGCCGGTGCTGGTGGAACCCGCGGCAACCAATCTGGATGAAAGCTATGACCAGATTGCCGATTTGGGTACCGCTACTGGCCACTCTAAACAAGGCGGTCAGCTGGCCTCGAAGCTGAAGCAACAGCTGGCCGCAGCCGTAGGTAACGTCAAAGAAAAACTCGGCAAACGCAGCTACTACCACGAGGTGGACAACACCTACTACTCCCTGACTTCGAAGACGTTCCTTGGAAGCATTTACAGCATGTTCGGGCTGAGCAATATTGCTGACGCGGCGGCCGTTGGCAACAACGACTACCCACAGCTGAACTCGGAATACATCGTGAAAGCCAACCCAGACCTGATCTTCCTCGCCGACGGGCAGTGCTGTGGCCAATCGGCGATTACAGTAGCGAAGCGACCCGGCTGGGATCGGATGCGCGCCGTGAGCAAACAGCACGTCGTAGAGCTCGACGCCGACACCGCGTCGCGATGGGGTCCACGGGTCGTGGAGTTCGCACAGACCGTGGCAGCGGCGCTGGAGAAATTCTAGACAACTTGTGCCAAGTTGTCGCCTGAATAACGTCCTGTTACAGCAATACCAGGGACAAGATGGCACAAGTTGTCGCTGGGTGGGTGAGACAAAATGACAGAGCTACAACCTCGTTACACCCAGATGCGCGCATCGTGGCTACTGAGCGCAGTTACCGTACTACTGGGCGCGATCGTCGTTGGTGTCATGTCGGGCTCGGTGTGGTTTGCGCCGCATCACGTGCTGTTGACATTGCTGGATGCACTCCCTGGCGTGCACCTAGAGACCGGGCTCGCGCCAATCGATCAGGCAATCATCACCCAGCTTCGGCTACCTCGTGTGATGTTGGCAGCTCTCGTGGGCGCCGCCCTGGCTTTGGGCGGCGCGTCCTATCAGGGGGTTTTTCGCAATCCTCTGGTCGATCCTTACCTACTCGGCTCGGCCGCTGGAGCCGGACTCGGAGCGACGCTGGCTATCAGTTACGCCCCGGCGAGCACGGTGATCGGCGTACCTATCGTTCCTCTCGCGGCGTTCGTCGGCGCACTGTTCGGAGTGGCCTTGGCCTACCTACTGGGAAGCTGGGCATCGGGTGGGCCTGGAGTCAGTAGCACTGCCATCAATAGTGGTATAGCCACGCTGATGCTGGCCGGGGTGGCGGTAGCGGCGTTCCTTACCGCATTGCAGGCGTTCGTGCAGCAGCAAAACACCGAGAAGTTGCAGCAGATCTACGGCTGGATTGTTGGCCAGCTCGGCACAGCGACCTGGACTAATGTGGCAACAGTTGCGCCCTACCTCGCACTGAGCACTGTCGCGGTACTACTACATGGCCGGCTGCTGGATGTGCTCGCTCTAGGGGATGACGAGGCGGCCAGCTTGGGGATTCCAGTTACTCGAGTGCGCGTCGCCGTCTTAGTGGCCGCATCCCTGGCGACAGGAGCCGCTGTGGCGGTCAGCGGTCTGATCGGTTTCATCGGTTTGGTCGTCCCGCACGTGGTGCGCCGCCTCACCTGCACCAGCTATCGGGTGGTGCTGCCGCTGTCGCTATTGGCCGGAGCGGCACTCCTGGTGTTAGCTGACGTGATTGCGCGCAGTGCGCTCAGCGGGTCGGAGCTACCAGTCGGCCTGGTGACAGCGTTCATCGGAGCACCATTTTTTGCCGTCCTGCTGCGATTGAATCGACGGTCACTGGTGTGAGTGACGTAACCACGAGCGACGCCCTGCGCGCAAGCAGCCTCACAGTACGTCGTGGTCAGCATCAGGTGCTGCATGAGCTCTCGTTGCAAGTGCGCGAGGGAGGCTGGCTAGCGGTTGTCGGACGCAACGGCGCCGGAAAGTCCACACTGCTGGCTGCGCTGGCTGGACTGCTGCCCTACAGCGGCAAGATCGAGCTCGCCGGGGTCAATGTTTCGACACTGCACCGACGAGAGCGCGCCCGGCGGGTCGCGTACCTACCGCAGATGCCGATCGTGCCCGAGCAGCTAGGCGTCGCCGATTATGTTCTGCTTGGCCGCGTGCCGCACGCCGGTTACTTCGGTCGAAGCATCGTGGCCGATCAACGGATAGTCACCGACGTGCTACGACGTCTTGAGTTGCAGCACTTTGCCGACCGCCCACTGGGAACGCTATCCGGCGGTGAGCGGCAGCGAGCAATACTGGCCCGGGCGTTAGCCGGACAGGCCTCGCTGCTCCTGGCTGATGAGCCCACCTCGGCGCTGGACTTGGGCCATCAGCAACAGGTACTGGAGCTTATCGACCAGCTACGGCACAGCGATGGGCTCACTGTCATCACGGCCATGCACGACCTAACCTTGGCCGCCCAATATGCCGAACAGGTTGCGCTGCTCGATGCCGGAAAGCTCATTGCTACTGGTTCGCCCAGGGACGTTCTCACTGAATCGGCGTTGGCTGAGCACTACGGGGCGCAGGTCGACGTCACGCTCGACGCCAACTCCAGGCCGGTGATCACCCCCCGACGTTTACAGTGAAACTACGATTATCTGGTAATCGGTTATTGACGGGCAATAATTCACGCCGATACTTGCCCACCTGCCGGGCACCTTGCACTACAGTGATTCGGGCGGTGTCTAGGGCTTCCAGCACCAGTGGTGTAACCGCACGAAAAATGGGCTTGCGAAGAGAATCGTTAGCCGACATAACTATCACTATAACCACACGCTGCGGATTTTACGTGCCCGCGCTGCGGATTTTACGTCTATAGGGAAGACCATGGACTTACGCAAACGAAGCTCGGCGAGATAGCCGACCCTATTCGATTCAACAGTCGCCGGGCTAGAAAGCGACGATGAGGTACCTCACTCCTGCGGCCGCAGCGCGAAGAACACGAACTCATCGCCAGGTCGGTCGGGTGCGCCGCGGACCTCTTCCATGAAGTATCCATGGGCGAGCAGTGCTGCCTCGACTTCATCACGTTCGCGGAAGCGTAGCGTCGAGTCCGACGTCAACGTTTGCCCATCCGAAGCGAAGATCCACGTACAACGAAATGTCACTAGCTGCCCGCTGACGTCGATCACTTCCCCCCAGCTCTCCACCTTGCCCACACCCGGAACCTCGGTAATCTTGTGTGTGACCGCACGGTTCCACTCATGCCAAGCACGGTTCGCTGGATCACGGGTCTCGAACACGAGATGCCCACCAGGCCGCAATGTGTCATATACGCCGCGTAGCGTTCCTTCCCAATCCTGCGGGTCGATGATCGCTTGGGCGACATTTCCGGTCATAGTTGCAAGGTCGACCTGCATCGAAGGCAAGGTGGTCGCGTCGCCGTGAATCCAGCGCACCTGCCCGGCGCCCGGTTTGGCTCGCGCGACATCGAGTGAACCCCCGGCCGGGTCAACGCAGGTTACCTCAAGGCCACGGTCGGCTAAAAGCAGCGCGAAAGTGCCCGTCCCACAACCAACATCCAGCACGCGATGTGCACCGAGTTCGTCAGCGATAGCGACGTACACATCGAGGTCGCTGCGGTCTGGGTCGAGCGCGTCATAGATTGCGACCAGCCGCGGGTGCTCGAATATCTCATCAGGCATGCGGATGACGCTATAGCTATGGCGCGACGGCCGAGACAAGGCCAGGTTGTTTGACCCTTGGACAACCACCCTGCAATTTGTTTATTTCGACGCGTGCGCCTATCCGCGGGAGCGCTCAGTAGGCTGTGCGTTGTGAGCAGCCCGCAACGCATCTACTTAGCCCGCCTGGCTGGTTTGGTTGTACTTGACCCGTATGGGGACCAGATCGGACGTGTGCGAGATGCCGTACTGCGCGTGCGCAGCGACGATAGCGCTCCGCGTGTCACGGGTCTGATCGTGGAAATCGTGCAGCGCCGCCGAATTTTCGTCCCGCTGGGTCGAGTGAGCACGTTCGACGCCGAAGCAGTGGTGCTAAACACCGGAACCGTCAGCCTGAAACGTTTTGAACAGCGGCCCGGTGAGCTGCTCACGCTCGGCGATCTACTCGACCGGCAGGTGCGCATTGCCGAAACAGGCGCTCTGGGCGAGCTGGTGGATGCGGCGATGGAACAGACACGCAGCCGAGAATGGCACCTCAGTCGGCTGGCCGTTCGCGAGATCACTGGCAAGCTGTCGCGACGCGGGCACCTGCACCAGCTGGAGTGGCACGAGGTGACCGGGGTGATCGGGCACCACGAGCAACAAGGCGCGACGAACCTACTGGCCGTCGTGGATCAATTGCACCCCGCTGACCTTGCAAAAGTGCTGCACGACCTCTCCGATAAACGCCGGGTCGAGGTCGCGATTGCGCTCACTGACGCTCAGCTGGCCGACGTGCTCGAAGAGCTACCCGACGACGACCAAGTAGCCATTCTGGAAGCGATGGACGTCAACCGAGCCGCGGACGTCTTGGAGTCTATGAACCCTGATGACGCCGCGGATCTACTGGGCGAGCTGCCCGAAGAACAAAAAGAACAACTCTTGAAGCTGATGCGCCCGGCTGACGCGGCCGGAGTGCGTCGACTGCTCACCTATGCCGAGAACACCGCCGGCGCGCTGATGACCACCGATCCCGTGGTGTTGGGGCCAGACGCGACCGTTGCGCAGGCGCTTGCCAGAGCTCGGGATCCCGAGCTGCCGACAACGCTGGCCGCGCAGCTGTATGTATGCCGCGCTCCGACCTCAACACCTACTGGAAGGTTTCTCGGTATCGCGCACATACAGCGACTGCTACGCGAGCCACCGTCAGAACTCGTGAGCTCAGTACTTGACACCGACATAGATCCGATGACGCCGCAGACTCCGCTAGCCGACGTCACCCGGTGTATGGCTACGTACAATTTGGTAGCGCTGCCCATTGTCGATGCCAGTGACCGACTGGTGGGTGCGGTCACCGTCGATGACGTGCTGGATCATCTGCTTCCCCGCGACTGGCGGGAGAAGGATAATGTCTGACTCCACGCGGCCGCAGTGGCGGCTAGACCAACCCAAGGTGAGGTCGGCACGTCGGCTGCCACGGTTCAATGCCGATGCGTTTGGCCGGCTGTCAGAACGGTTTGCGCGCTTCTTAGGCACTGGCCGGTTCTTGTTATTCCAGAGCGTTTTTGTGGTGATCTGGATCAGCCTGAATCTCGCGCTGGTGGCCTACAAGTGGGATCCTTATCCGTTCATTCTGCTGAACTTGGCGTTCTCTACTCAGGCCGCCTACGCCGCGCCGCTGATTTTGCTGGCACAGAGTCGCCAAGCCGACCGTGACCGCATTTCCTTAGATGAAGACCGGCAGCGGGCAGAGGCCGCCAAAGCCGACACCGAGTATCTGGCCCGCGAAATCGCCTCGCTGCGTTTGGCGATCGGCGACTTAGCGACCCGGGACTACCTACACGACGAGGTAAATCGACTCCTGGAAGATATGCCCAAGCCAAACGACGGTCAGTGGATTTAATCACTATCTTTGTTAGGACTCACAGGCGACCGGTCTCAATCGACCCTTCTAAGCTCGCCAAAAAATCCTGATCATCCCCGAATCGGCGTACCCGCCCGGCAGCGATCGATTGGTCAGCTTCGCGTTCCTTGGCTTGCCATTCTGATGTCCAAAACCAAGCCTGCTCAGGATCCACCGGAACGATCCGAGCAACTGGCCTCCCGCTACGAGTCAAGTAGACTACTTCGCCATTCTGCTCAACCGCCTCAACCTCAGCATCTGGCAGCTGGAAACCACCCGCATCCCTTGGTGGCAGTTCGTAAGTGTGCGCGGCAGTCATGTAACCATTGTACGGCAAGACCTGCTGCCGCTGCTGGCTCAATGTGTTCAGCGTCTCTAACGCACAACGTTAGAGACGCTGAACAGCAAGGCGGTAAACTTCGTGGTCATCGCGGATTCCAACAACGACGACGACAACGGTGTCTGGGTCGGCTACGGGTTCAAGCCGGTAAACTACTCGAAAGCGTTCTGGTCGCTGCCCATCGACATCAAACTTTAGCCGAAACAACCCGGTGAGATTGCCAGAAATACCCCGCTCACCCAGGGCTTTTCCTTGTTTGCGGTGCAAAGCGAGATCTTGAACAGTGTGGATCGCAGTTTGCGCCGCAACAGGATACTGCTCGTTGAGCGCCTGCAAATCGTTCCAAGCGTCCGGTCCCCATTCAACGCCATATGTCGCCCTACTACTCAGCGGACTCGCCCTCACTGCTCTGGGTTTTAGCGAGTCGCCGTAACACCTCTGCGTGACTTATCCTTAAGCCGCCTTTGGCCAAACGTTTGCGAGCGAGCTCGAGATCAATTTCGTCTTCGAGCTGCTCGACGAGTCGTTGCCATAACGAAAAGGGCACGATCACCGCCTGCGGGCGGCGGTGCGAACCAAAAACCACCGGCTCGACTTTGCCGGCATCGAAGGACGCCGCAATTTTACTGAGTTGGTCACGTACTTCGCCAGTCGTCACCACAGTTGCATTCATACTGAGTAGTCTACCAAAAATCGTAAAGAAAATCCGTACGAAATTTACTTATTGCTGCTGATTACCCACTTCGGGCAACGTCAACGGTTGGTAGCAGTACTACAAGTAGCTTAGCTGTAGCAACGCCGGGAAAGCACGCTTCCACAAGCCCGTAGCATGGGGAGTATGTCTACGTCGCTACCTACGCAAGAGCAGCTCCGCGAGGCGTTGCATACTGTCATCGATCCCGAGATCAAACGCCCGATTACCGATCTCGGCATGGTGAAAAGCGTCAGCATCGGCGACGATGGCAGCGTTGATGCGGCGATCTTCCTCACCGTGGCCGGCTGCCCCCTCAAAGAGACACTCACCCGTGACATCACCAACGCGGTGAGCGCACTGCCTGGCGTGACCGGTGTCCGTGTCGAGCTGGATGTTATGAGCGAGCAGCAACGACGCGAGCTGCAAACCCAGCTCCGCGGCGGCAAACCCGAACGAGAGATCCCGTTCGCGCAGCCGAGCTCCCGTACCCGGGTGTACGCCATCGCGTCCGGTAAAGGCGGTGTCGGCAAATCCAGCGTCACCGTTAACCTGGCAGCAGCACTCGCCTCCCGAGGGCTGTCTGTTGGCCTGGTCGACGCCGACATCTACGGTTTCTCGATCCCGGACATGATGAGCGTGCAGCATCCGCCGACCAAGGTTGAGAAGATGATCATGCCGCCGGTCGCCTACGGAGTGAAAGTGATCTCGATCGGCATGTTCACCCCCGACAACAGTGCCGTGGTGTGGCGTGGGCCAATGCTGCATCGGGCATTGGAACAGTTCCTCTCGGACGTGTACTGGGGCGACCTGGACATCCTGCTCATCGACCTACCACCGGGTACCGGCGACATTGCCATTTCCGTCGCTCAACTGGTCCCCACCGCTGAGATCGTGGTGGTGACCACCCCACAGCAAGCCGCGGCGCAGGTGGCCGAACGCGCTGGCTCCATATCTAAGCAAACACACCAGCAGGTGATCGGCGTTGTGGAGAACATGTCCTGGCTGCAACTCCCCGACGGCACGCGCGTCGACGTTTTTGGCACCGGCGGTGGGCAAGCGGTATCCGACGCGCTCAGTCGCCTGATGGGTACCGACGTACCACTGCTAGGCCAGATACCGCTAGATCCACAACTACGTGAAAGCGGTGATATCGGTATGCCGTTCGTCCTCAGCCATCCCGATAGTCCGGCGGCAAAGGCGCTACTGGCAACTGCTGACCATCTCGCCGTGCGTGGCAGCAGCCTGGTGGGCCGCTCACTCGGGCTCACGCCGGTCTAGCACGTTCTCTTCCACAACGTGTAACGAAAAACCTATCGAAGCTACTACTGCCTAAGGGGTCGATCCACGCTAAAAGACCTCAGCGGAGACTCCATGTCGCCCAGTTCGCGGCGAGAGCACTTCCTTTTCCAAAGAACATAAAGCAGCTAACTTCAGAGCGGTTTGGAACCTCAGTGGTCACCCACGCCTGAAAATTATGTTGCATCGGGGTCAAACGTGGCTGCGGCACCGTTCTGTCGGGGTCGGCTTCGGCCGCCAGCCCGACCGTTACTCCGACCGCCAGTAGCTTGAACACCGTCGGCGTCTATACCGCCTATACCGGAGCCAAACATCGGATGGTTGGTGTTGAGGAAGCTAGTGTCGAAATCGGCGTCATCTACCGCCTCCGCTCGGGGATCAAGGCCCGCCTCGGCTCTCATTCGTTGCAATACTTTTCGGTAGTCGCCCTCGCCTAAGGTCTTCTGAAACGGCTTTCGCAGCTCTTCTTCTTCGGCTTCTGACAGTAAGTGTTTACGGAGTAGCTTTTTAGGATGTAAATCCTCTAGTTCCACATCCGGACCCAGCTGCTCACGAAAATCCTGCGTGGCCTCACGCGCCATTTCTCGTACCCGACGCAGGGTACGAGCACCGTCACGCACCACCTTGGGTAGTCTGTCGGGCCCGAAGATAAACAACGCGAGCAAAACCAAAACAATAATCTCCGGCCACCCCAGATTGTTAAACATGGTCCCACTCTACGGCGCCCACAGGCGAAACTGGGCGTTGATGCCCGATCACGGTTGAACCGGTTGATCCGCCAGCTTCATGGATGTCTCCGACGTTTTATCATCTCGCTTGTAGCTCACCCGCACTGTTTCTCCAGCAGCATGCTTTCGAATGAACGCGATCAAAGCTACAGCGTTTTCGGTCGGCTCACCAGCAAAGCGCGTGATGACATCACCCGCCCTGAGACCAGCTTCCGCGGCGGGGCTACCCGGTTCCACGCTGGCCAAGGGCACGCCTCCAGTGGAGCCTTCGCCAGAAGCGGGGTCCTGAGCAATTCGGACACCGATCACTGTCCGGCGCGCCTGCCCACTGGAAATGATCTGTTCAGCGATACGTTTAGCCTGGTTAATCGGAATGGCAAACCCCAAACCGATGTTGCCACCGCCCGGCAGCGAAGCAATCGCGGAGTTCACTCCAATCACATTCCCCGAACCATCCACCAGGGGACCACCAGAGTTACCAGGATTAATCGACGCGTCAGTCTGCAATGCGGCCATGTACGCCTCGGCACCCCCCGTCTCAACACCTGGTTCGGTGCCGCCCGTGAGTACAGGCCGGTCCAACGCGCTAATGATTCCTGCGGTTACCGTCTCACTTAAACCTAGCGGGGCACCAAATGCTACGGCAGGGTCACCCACCCGAATTTTGTCTGAATCACCGAACTGGGCAGGCGCGAGGTTTCCAACGTCCTCTGCCTTGATCACCGCGAGGTCGGTTCCAGGATCACGGCCTACAACCTGCGCTTTATGGGCGGATCCGTCGTGGAAACGCACGGTGATATTAGTCCGGTTCCCGCCCGCGGATGCCACGTGGTTATTCGTAAGGATGTAGCCCTCTTTGGAGATGACCAACCCGGAGCCATTGCCGGCCAGTCTTCCGGCATTGATATCAATGGTTACCACCGACGGCTGAACCTTCTCTACCACTCCAGCCACCGATTCGGGCGGCCGTTTTGCCAATGCGGGCGTGTCGCCGTTGCTGGCACCCAACGAAGTGGGCGCTCGACCGCCATCATCTCCACTGGATGAAATGCCATAGCCGATGGCACCACCAGCTAAACCTGCTACGAGGGCAATTACCACGGCCAGTACGAGGAAAAACCCGTTGCGCTGCTTTCCAAATGGCGAGGACTGCGTAGGGGGCAGCTGCTCGGCGGTGGGACGCTCCCACCCCGCCCCCGAACGGGGAGAGCGCCGCGGGTCACTCGGCGCGCTATCACCCCAACCCCTCGGCTCAACCACAGTATCGTTTGGAGATTGTGTACCACTCGCAGCCGTATTTGTCGTAGTGCTCGACGGCCAGTCTGAGCTAGCGGTGGGAGCGTTAGCTGAGCGATCGGTTGGATTAACCTCGCTCGAGTTCGGGCTAGGGGAACCAGCGGCCGGCACGTGGCTCTCTGGCGAAGGCGCACCTGTTTCTTGTTCCACGACACAACCCTCCCATACACTGACCCCAGCCGCGCGGTTTTCCCCACGTCTGAGATGCAGTTAGTAACCGATCACACGTGCATGTGAATGTACCCAGTGCAACTTCACAGTATTCACGATTTCGCCGCCGACAACGTTCACGACGGTGATCAAAGCATGACTAGAAGCGAACTAACGCGTCAGGCAGCGACTTTGCTGAGCTCGGCGTAGAGTCCTTTCGCCTCATCTGCCGACATCTCGACAACGAGCCGACCGCCACCTTCCAGCGGTACACGCAGCACGATGCCACGGCCTTCCTTGGTGACCTCAAGCGGACCATCACCGGTCCGCGGCTTCATGGCCGCCATCTTTGCACTCCTCGCGTTGGGGCTAGCATAGAGCGCCCGGTAATTGATGCTGTTCTACTGCGGTGTCCCCTGGCGCTTCGTCTGGCTGTGTTGTCGTCGTCGCCCATACTCTCCAAGTATGAACTCCTCCTCCGCCTTGCCATACTCGACCAGATAGCACTAGCTAACTTCGCCACCTCGCAACGAACGATCAACTACCGAACACTCTTATCCATCGGGTTAACTCGAGCGCCGCTCGAAGCATCACTACTGTAGATTCTTCCGTATCACCACCGGCTTGTGTGCGCGGCCCCCACGTGTGCCAGCGCAGCTTAATCTCACTTCTGGTCCAAGAGCTGGACAATTCGGTCGTTTTCGCCGCCCACAACCACGGTTGCCTCGAGTTCGTCGATAGTGGTGGCGATCAGCGTGCACGTACCCAGCGGGGGGCTCTACGCTTCGACAGGATCGGGGGAGTCAGCACCAGTGACGACAGGTTTTCCTCCGTTGCGCTTGTCGGCCGCAAGCACGATGGAGACAGCTTCATCTACATCGTCGGTGATCGTCAATAGATCCACGTCCCCGGCGTCAATCTTTCCTGTCCCTAGCATGGTGTTGCGCAGCCAATCAACCAACCCTGACCAGTAGGAGCTACCGATCAAGATGACCGGAAATTGAGTGACCTTGTGGGTTTGCACCAAGGTGAGCGCCTCGAATAGCTCGTCCAACGTGCCAAATCCGCCGGGCAGTACACAGAAGGCTCGGGAGTACTTCACGAACATTGTCTTGCGTGCGAAGAAATACCGAAAGTGGATACCAATATCCACCCACTGATTGAGTCCCTGCTCGAAGGGCAGCTCAATCCCCAGTCCCACCGAGACACCATGGGCTTGCTGAGCACCTTTATTGGCCGCCTCCATCACACCTGGGCCGCCCCCAGTGATCACCGCGTATCCGGCGCGAGCCAGTGCCGCACCGAGCTGCTGCGCGCTGCGGTAATCGTCACTGCCGGGTTTGGTACGTGCTGAACCAAAAACACTGACACCAGGGCCAAGCTCGGCCAGCGTTCCAAAGCCCTCAATGAACTCCGATTGGATACGCAGAACGCGCCACGGATCGGTATGCACCCAGTCGGAGGGGCCACTACCGTCCAGCAGGTGCTGGTCGGTAGTCGTATGCGGTACTTGGGCACCGCGCAACGTGACCGGACCGCGTTCACGCTCACCACGATCATCCCCAAGGTCTCGGTGGTTAGCGCGCGGATCTGGCTGATTTATGTCGCCATTGGGCTGTTCTGTCATGGTGTATACCGTATCTCTTGGCACTCTCCGCACCGTTCTCCGCGCTTCAAAGGACACTGATGTGCTGCGGGTATAAAGGACATTCATGCTGGGCTGGACAAGAAACTACGTAAGACCGTGGCGGCACTTCGGATAGCACCGACGTCCACGTATTCGTTCAGTTGATGTGCCATGTTCGGATCCCCTGGACCAAAATTCAGGGCGGGCACACCCTGCTCAGTAAACCGAGCCACATCGGTCCACCCGTATTTGGCTACCACTGGCGCATTCACGTGCGCCACGAAACGACGCAACAGCCCAGCGCTCAACCCCGGCAACGCCGCTGGAGCCTCATCGAGAACAGTTATGGAATAGCCGGCGAACAGCCCCTGCACATGCGCCAGCGCTTGAGCACCGCTCCGATCCGGAGCATAACGAAAACTCAGCTCTACCTGGCATGCATCAGGAATCACGTTCCCGGCTATTCCACCGGAAATCCCCACCGCACTTAAGCCTTCTCGATAAGTGCAGCCGTCAATACTGACCGAACGAGCCCGATAGCGCTCGAGCTGGGTGAGGATGAAACCGGCAGCGTGGATAGCGTTACTACCCAACCAGCTGCGCGCAGCGTGAGCCCGCTGACCGGTGGTGTGCACAGCTACCCGCAGTACCCCCTGGCAGCCCGCTTCGACCTGCCCGGCGGTGGGCTCCAGCACAATTGCGGCATCGGCAGTCAACAGCTGCGGCTGCCGGCGCATCAAACGCCCAAGACCGTTCTGATCCGAGGAGACCTCTTCGTGGTCATACAGCACCAACGTCAAGTCATACCGTGGATTAACTAAAGTCGCCGCCACGTGCAGCAGGACCGCCACGCCGGCTTTCATGTCCGAGCTACCACAACCGTAAAGCAGGTCGCCTTGACGCCGCGAGGGCAGATTTTTAGCAATCGGAACCGTGTCCAGATGCCCCGCCAGGATAATCCGCTGGTTCCGTCCGAGACTGGTGCGCGCAACGATCGCATCCCCATCGCGGGTGATAGTCATATCACCGATGCCAGTGATGCCGCCGAGTGCCGCCTCGACCGCATCGGCTATCCCGGCCTCGCCACCTGAAACCGACGGGATGTCCACCAGCGCTGCCGTGAGTTGTGCTGGATCGGCGCATAGGTCCAAATCCGGGATCCTGTCAGACATCAACCCAGACTAGTAGTACTTTAGCCCGATCTAGATCGCACGCAGGTGCGGCCGTGCTCGAATGCCGACTCGGGCGCAGCGCTACCGTGACAGGCGTGACAGATACTGCCGGCGCTGACGCTGCCTCCGAAACGCTGAACTCAGCAGCGTGGGGGGTAGGTCTCGCCACGATAGTCAACGGCGACAGCGAAGATAGCGTGCTCGACACCTGGTTTCCAGCCGGGCAGCTCGGCGTGGGCGTGCCGCCATGGTCAAATCAGCGGGAAGCTGATTCTCAGCTGGCGAAGCTGCCCGCTGAGGCAACTCGGCCCGACCCGATTCGCGGCGTACATACCCGGTGGATCTGCACTGTGATCGAATCTCTGGGGGCACCTCCAAAGGGCGTTTCTAACGCCTATCTGCGGCTACATCTACTCTCTCACCGTCTCGTGCGTCCGCATGGACTCAACACCGACGGTATTTTTGAGCAGCTCCCCAACGTGGCGTGGACATCGGCCGGACCGTGCGCAATAGATCAGCTCAATGCGGCACAGTTGCGAGCCCGCCGAGCCGGCAGCTGGCTACAGGTTCGCAGCTTGGACAAGTTTCCACAGATGCTCGATTACGTTGCCCCCCGCGGAGTACGAGTGGCTGACGCGGCGCGAGTGCGGCTCGGTGCGCACCTGGCTCCCGGCACAACGGTGATGCATGAAGGGTTTGTGAACTTTAACGCCGGAACGCTGGGCAGCTCCATGGTAGAAGGTCGCATCTCCGCCGGAGTCGTCGTTGGCGACCGTTCCGACATCGGCGGCGGCGCTTCGATTATGGGCACGCTGTCTGGCGGTGGTGGCGAGGTGATCAGCATCGGCGAAGACTGTTTGCTCGGCGCGAACTCCGGAGTAGGAATATCACTGGGAAACGGCTGTGTTGTAGAGGCCGGCTGCTACATCACAGCCGGGGCTAAGGTCACCGTCAGGGCTGCGGTTAACGCGCACGGCCGCACTTACGAAACCGGCGCTGTGCTGCGCGCGCAGGAGCTTTCCAACGCCGATGGCCTACTGTTTTGGCGCCACTCCGTGACGGGTGCATTGGAAGTATCGGGCCGAACTGGAAACTGGGGCGGCCTCAATGCCCAGCTACACACGGCCCAGTAAGGCCTTCGACAGATGCTGAAGCCGCCGCGGCCATCTAAGAAACCTTCCGTCGTGTCGTATCACTGGCACCATTGCCAATGGTTTTTACCTATGACAACTGCCGGCTCGGGTAATGTGGTGGCCTTCTTCGGCAACGAATTGGCTGCCAGTGATACCAAGAAGGTAATGCTCAGAAACGGGTTTAACGAACGGAGAACCGAATGGTGCATCTGCGTCTACGTTGAACCACCTTGGTATTTAGACCTAGGACGCCGTTTTTTCCTTGTTCCGCTCCATATTCCAGCGGCCATTCCCGCACCGTGGCCTACTGCGTCAGTTATGTTGTGATCCGTCACAGCGGCTGCGATTACACCTCCCGTGACTGCGGTGAGCCCGGCCGCATACATGGCCTTTACCCGAAGGGTTTCGCCTTCACGAATACCCCTTGTCAAGATGTACGCGGCCATCCCCACGGTTCCTGCTGAAGGGCCCACATCTGATCCACCCATATCAGCGTGAGGGACCAGACCAGAAACGGCTACCCCACGGGTTGCAACACAACCGGCAGCGTGAAAAACAGCTGCTTTACGCAGAGTTGGAAGGGCACCCTCTTTGCGTTCGTTCAGGCCAAATGTCAAAGCTGTCTGAGCTGTCGCTAAAAGAGTATCTGCCGCCTTCCCAAAGAAGGGAGAAGCCACAAAGAAAGAGCCAGGCCACCTGAGCCCCCAGTCTTTCCACGAAGAGTTAAGGTGCACTTCAGTAAATGCCCTCACAAAATCGGCGTTACTTTTCCAACTTATCCCAGCAACAAGACCAGAGACGGCCAAAGTAGCGGCATACTGCTTCAACTTTCTCTTCCCCAGAGCGGGTCCAAACTTCGCCATATCTCCGCCCTAAGGTCGCCCGTATGGAAACGCTCCGCGTTTTGGTGAGTCTGTTTTGCCAGCTTTTACTAGTACTGGACGGTAGCTACTGTGATAACAGTAGGTTTCAAATTCTGCTGAGGTTAGACACGGAACGCCCATGGATCTCACGGTGATTATACCTATCGATCACTTCCAAAGTGACATATCGACATGTTCGACAGTCTTCCGGGTGATGCCGCTCCGATAAGACCAAGTCACATCAAGAAGCCGACGGCAGAGGTGAATCGCTTCCTGCTGACGAAGCACGAAAGCTTTGATGCTGCTCGTACTGACCGCCTAGCAGCTTTATGGGCGATCGCATTGACTCTCGGTTTACGGTGCTACTCACATGATCTCTGATCGACTTCGAACGAGGGATAATACGCCTGCTTACAGGAGTCCATCGCGTCAACGGCCAGTTGATCCTTCAGGGGACTTAAATCAGAGCGATCTCACCGAACATTGGCCGTCCCTGTGTTTATCGGAGAAAACCGATTACGGCCTCAGGTGTACGGATAGGCAAGATAGCTAGCGACAATCTCGACAAAAACCACTGGACGGCCTCTTAGAGAACGATACTGAGGGGTAGTGGTCAAAATGGTTGTCGCCCCCGGCAAGCCCGTAGAATCGGATCATGGAATGGAGCTATCGGTCGGCCGAGGAACTCGCGGCTGCGTTGTGTGCCGGTGAGGTGACCTCGGTGGAACTGACCGACGAGGCGATCTCCCGTATCGAGCGGCACGACACGGCGACCAATGCGATCTGTGTACCGGATTTCGACCGTGCGCGGGCCGCCGCGCGTGATGCCGATCAGGCACGCGCCCGCGGCGAAGACCAGCCGCTGCTCGGGATTCCGGTAACGGTGAAAGAGTCCTACAACCTCGCCGGGCTACCCACGACCTGGGGCATGCCCGCATACGCGAACTATCTGCCCGTCGAGGACGCGGTGGCGGTGTCGCGGTTGAAGGCCGCGGGCGCGGTAATTCTCGGCAAGACCAATGTGCCGTTCATGCTGAAAGATTGGCAGACCTTCAACGAGATCTACGGCACCACCAACAACCCGTGGGACCACGGTCGAACTCCGGGCAGGTCCTCCGGCGGATCGGCGGCGGCGCTGGCGGCCGGATTCGGCGCGCTGTCTATCGGCTCCGACCTCAACGGTTCGCTGCGCATCCCCGCGCATTTCTGCGGCATCTACGCACACAAGCCAACACTCGGGCTGGCGGCCAGCCGCGGCATGGTCCCGCCGCCCGCGCCGGCACTGCCGGCCGACGGCGACCTCGCCGTCTGCGGTCCGATGGCACGTACCGCCCGCGACCTCGCGCTTCTGTTCGACGTGATGGTCGGACCCGACCCTCTGACCCTCGGTGTGGCGTACGAGTTGACGCTGCCGCCCGCGCGCCACCAGCGGCTCTGCGACTTCCGGGTCCTGGTCCTCGACGAGCATCCGCTCATTGCGACCGGGTCCGCTGTGCGGGCGGGCGTGAACCGGGTGGCCGACGCGCTCGTCGACGGCGGGGCCCGCGTCGAACGGCACAGTCCGCTGCTGCCCGATCTGGTCGAAGCCGCGATGCTCCACACGCAGTTGCTGTGTTCCGGTATTGGTGCACGCCTTCCCGTCGAAGCTTACGACCAGCTGCGGACCCGCGCCGCCGCACTGAACGCGGACGACCGGAGTCTCGGCACGGTGGGGCTGCGCGGCCTGGTGTTTAGCCACCGCGACTGGATCGAGGCGAACAACCGTCGCGAGCTCCACCGCCACGGCTGGCGGCAGTTCTTCACCGAGTTCGACGCCGTCGTCTGTCCGATCACGCCCACTCCCGCGTTCCCCCACGACGACAACCCAAACCGCGAGGAACGGCGGATCGACATCGACGGCGTCGCCTACCCCTACAACGACCAGTTCGCCTGGGCCGGTCTGGCCACCATGCCCGGCGCCGCCATACCCGCCGGCCGGTCCCCCGAGGGCCTGCCGGTGGGAGCGCAGCTCATCGGTCCGATGTTCGAGGACCGCACACCGCTGCGGCTGGCCGAACTGCTCGAGCAGACGATCGGTGGCTTCCAGGCACCGAAGTAGGGGGCCGGCCCGGTCAGACCGCACACCTCGCCAGTGCCGTACCCGAATGCTCACCATCGACCGCAGGTACACCTATTCGAAGTCCCGCAGCATCGGCGAACACGACAGAGCCCGTCACATCCATGCCACAACCTCAGTCCAGAGAATCCCTTCGCCAACACCCGCCAATCATGACGAGACAACATTCGACTTGACGAAAACCATAGGGTCACCCCCGCCACCGCCGAACGGTGAGGGGTATTTAGTTTTCCGGACAGGTTATTTTATGTTTTTTCGGTATTCGTTTTCGATGTGTTGTGGTGTTTGGTAGCCGAGGCGTGAGTGGAGTCGTTGCCGATTGTAGAACACTTCGATGTATTCGGCGATTCCGG
>JBBSOC010000007.1:0-51642 GCA_038260095.1 Mycobacteriales bacterium
CTCTTGTCCGCCGAAGTGGGCGCGCGGTAAACCCAGTGCCTGTGCTCCCGACTGAGACTCTGGCGCGTTGACGTGCCACCATTCCTCGAGGTAACCGGCAAACCCGGCAGCGGCCAAAGCGTTGTGCTGCAGTCGCCGATTATCTCTGGGCTCCGAATCCTTCGAACTTAACGATCGCGGCTCTTCGTAATAGCGCAAAGCGGCCTCTGGGCCGCCCCAATCGAACGGGGTGCCGTAGTCCAGCAGCTCCCCGCCATCCCGCATGATCAGCATTCTTTCCATCTCCAGCAGGTACGCCTTCTTGGCTGGCGTGTCCGGCTCGGCATACGGATCCTGCGCCCGTCGGGAGAAAAGCGACCAATCGGTTTCGTACGGAAGCTCCGCCAGCTCTTGGTCTATTTCTCTAATCCTGGCCTCATCTTCTGATGAAAGCCGAACAACAGCCAAGTCCACCGATCCGCCTGTGTTGTGCGGCGACGGGCGCGTGGGATCGCTCGACGGAATCGCGGTGTACTTCTGGGTTTGCGCGCTGAGTGCGTCGTCGCTGAGTTTCGGTGTAGATTCGCGCAGCGACTCTAGGTAGTGGTCATACAGTGCGCGCTGCACTTGGAGCGAGCGGTAAGCGTCGTAGACCACAAACCGATGCCCGGGAGGGAGCAAGGTTTGGGCTACCAGCAGCCTGTCGGCCACACTTCTTCTCGCGAAGATGGTGATGAACGCGCCGTCGAGCTCGTTGCCCTTGTCCGCTCGGTAGGGAGAGTCGATACGTTCGCCGAAGTAGATCGAGTTGGTGAACAGAGTGGGGTAGCCGGTAAACGGTCCGATGGGGACCAGCGAATCGTGATTTTCTACGATCGGAACATCTTTCCAGCCACTGACCTCGAGCTGGGGAATAGGCGCTAAAAGATCACTCGGCGTCATGAAACCTCCGCATTTTCAGGCAGCCCGCGGGTACCTTCGGCCGTAGGGCCCAGCGATCAACAACTTGGCGCCTCGTCCACAGATCTCAGAAGTGAGAGCAGACGTCCCACACGAGCTGTCGTACGCTGAACAGTATGACGGCCCCCGCAGACATTAAACGTAAGTTCCGACAGCTAGACAACGACGTCCATGCAATCTACGGAAAGCTGGACGAAATTTCAGCTGGCCAGCGTGGCCATGGCAAACGGCTGGACGGCATCGATGGTCGACTCGATGGCCTCGACGGCCGCCTCGAGGAGATGGACCAGAGATTCAGCGGTCGCTTGGATGGCATTGACGGTCGGCTGGAGCAGATGGACCAAAGGTTGAGCGGTCGCCTCGATGGCATAGATGGTCGCCTAGACGGCATCGACGGCCGGCTCGACGGCGTGAACGGTCAGCTTGAGCAGATTCTCATCGTGCTCGGCAGCGGCAGGTAGAACACCCACGCTTAACTGCTGCCCGCGACCGAGCAAGGATTAGCAGGCACTACCGGGGGTTGTCGCAGGGTCAGCTTCCGTCAGTTGCAAGCTCGTCGAGCACCTTTGCCGCCGGAAGCTGCGCCAGGACGGCTCCCGGTATCGAGATCTTGCTGCGCCGCAGGCCGGAACCGATGATCACATACGGCTGCTCAATCACGCGGGTATCGATCAAGACTGGCCAGTCATCTGGTAGGCCGATTGGGGTAATGCCGCCGTATTCCATGCCGGTGAGCTCGACGGCGGTTTCCATAGGCGCGAAACTGACCTTGCGCACATCCATATGCCGGCGCACTCGGTTGTTGATGTCGGCGCGAGTGCTGGCCAGGACAAGGCATGCGGCATAGCGCAGCTCGCCAGCACGTTTACCTGCTACGACGACGCAGTTAGCCGATGTGCTCAGTGGTTCGCCGTGTTGCTCACAGAACTGAGCGGTATCGGCAAAGTCGGGATCTATCTCGGCAACCTTGATGCCGCCGCTGTCGACCGGCCACGCCTTCAGCGCCGCGGCGACTCCAGTGGCGAGTAGACCGGGTTGGCTAGTAGCGGGTACGAATGTGAGTGCTTCCGTCATTTCCTCATGGTATTGGGGAGTGCTTAGCGACATGGGCGCTGTCTCGTCTCACGGCGGCGTTAGCCCAACCGAAGTCAGGGCTGGTTGGACAACTGGTCGCGGCGCAGGATTTTGCGGCCAAGCCAGGTGATTGGGTCGTACTTGCGGTCCACCACGCGCTCTTTCATTGGGATGATCGCGTTATCGGTGATCTTGATGTGCTCCGGGCAGACTTCGGTGCAGCACTTGGTGATATTGCAGTAGCCCAGCCCCTGCTCGGCCTGTGCGGTTTCCTTACGGTCGTCGCGGGTGTCCAGCGGATGCATGTCCAGTTCGGCGGCGCGGATGAATAGCCGCGGCCCGGAAAACTCCGGCTTGTTCTCGTCGTGGTCCCGGACCACATGGCAGGTGTTTTGGCACAGGAAACACTCGATGCATTTGCGGAACTCCTGCGAGCGCTCCACATCGATCTGCTGCATTCGGTACTCGCCCGGTGCGAGATCTTTTGGCGGTTCGAAGGCCGGAAGTTCGCGCGCCTTCACGTAGTTGAACGACACGTCGGTGACCAGGTCCTTGATCACCGGAAACGTGCGCATGGGGGTAATGGTCACCACTTGATCTGGGGTGAATGTGTTCATCCGCGTCATGCACAGTAAACGGGGTCGTCCGTTGATCTCGGCCGAGCATGATCCGCATTTACCGGCCTTGCAGTTCCAGCGCACCGCCAGATCGGGGGCTTGGGTGGCCTGTAGTCGGTGCACGACATCCAGCACGACTTCACCCTCGTTGACTTCGGCCTTGAAGTCGACGAGTTGGCCACTTGTGTGGTCACCTCGCCATACGCGAAAGTTTCCCTGGTAACTCATGCTGCTTCACCGTCTCCGCTCTGCCTTTGTGTGTCCAGTACAGCGAGTTCGTCTTCGGTCATGTACTTGGCCAGTTCGCTCCGGTCGAACAGCTCCAGCAGCTCGACTGGGACGCTGGGAATCGGTTGCTGCGTAACCGTCACGCTTTCGCGATCGGAGTTGGCGTCGAGCCGACATATCAGATTGCGCTGTCGCCACTGAGCCGACATTCCCGGAAAGTCGTCGCGAGTGTGGCCGCCGCGGCTCTCTTGCCGGAGTAGCGCAGCTTGGGCCACGCATTCGGAAACCAGCAACAGATTTCCCAGGTCGAGCGCTACATGCCAACCCGGGTTGTACAGCCGACCGCCGGGCGCGCCAACCTTCTCGGCGCGTTTACGCAGCTCTTCGAGCTGTGCGAGTGCTTGTTCGATCTCAGCAGGCCGGCGAATAATGCCGACCAGCTCGTTCATGGTGTGCTGCAGGTCGGCCTGCACTTGGTAGGGATTCTCGCCGTCACTGACTGTCAGTGGCTCCAGGGCCGCTGTTACACCGGCCTGCACCGTGTCGTCACTAGCGATGGGGGCAGCGCTGAGCGCGTCGACATAGGCGGCGGCGTGCAACCCGGCGCGACGACCGAAAACCAGCAGATCCGACAGCGAGTTCCCCCCCAGCCGGTTGGAGCCGTGCATGCCTCCGGATACCTCGCCGGCGGCGAAGAGACCGCGGACCGAAGCTGCGGTCGTGTCGGGGTCTACTTCCACCCCACCCATCACGTAGTGGCAGGTCGGCCCGACCTCCATGGGCTCTTGCGTGATGTCAACGCCGGCCAGCTCTTTGAACTGGTGATACATCGAGGGGAGCCGTCTGGTGATGACCTCTGCCGACATGCGGGTGGAAACGTCGAGGAAGACCCCGCCGTGCTCGGTGCCGCGGCCGGACTTCACCTCGTTGTTGATCGCTCGAGCAACCTCGTCGCGCGGCAGCAGCTCCGGGGGGCGCCGGTTGTTATCAGGGTCGGTATACCAGCGGTCGGCTTCTTCCTCAGTATCGGCGTATTGCTTGCGGAACACGTCGGGCACGTAGTCGAACATGAAACGCTTGCCGTCAGTGTTACGCAACACCCCGCCGTCACCGCGCACCGACTCGGTGACCAGAAGGCCCTTGACTGAAGGCGGCCACACCATCCCCGTGGGGTGGAATTGCAGGAACTCCATGTTCACCAGCGTGGCTCCGGCGCGCAGCGCGAGTGCGTGACCATCTCCGGTGTACTCCCAGGAGTTGCTGGTGACCGTGTAGGACTTGCCGATTCCACCGGTAGCCAGCACCACGGTCGGAGCGTCGAAGACGAGAAACTCACCGTTGTGTCGCCAGTAGGCCAGCGCGCCGACGATACTGTTGTCGTCGGTGAGCAGCTGCGTCACCGTGCATTCGGCGAAGACCTGGAGATATGCCTCGGCGTCACCGTGTTCACGCTGGTCGGCTTGCTGGAGCGAGACGATCTTCTGCTGCAGCGTGCGAATCAGCTCCAGGCCGGTGCGGTCACCAACATGAGCTAGCCGGGGGTATTCGTGGCCGCCGAAGTTGCGTTGGCTGATCTTGCCTTCGGGGGTGCGGTCAAATAGCGCGCCGTAGGTCTCCAGCTCCCAGATGCGGTCCGGGGCTTCTTTGGCGTGCAGTTCCGCCATGCGGTAGTGATTTAAGAACTTGCCGCCGCGCATGGTGTCGCGGAAGTGCACCTGCCAGCTGTCCTTGGAATTCGCGTTGCCCATGGCCGCGGCTGCACCGCCTTCGGCCATTACGGTGTGCGCTTTGCCGAACAGCGACTTAGAGATGATGGCGGTACGTTTGCCGGCGAGCCGGGCCTCGATCGCAGCCCGTAGGCCCGCCCCGCCTGCGCCGATCACCACGACGTCGAACTCGCGCCGAGTGTAGCGAGCATGGTCAGTCATATTTCGTCTCGTCCTTTAGTTGAAGATTCGGACGTCAGTAAGTGCGCCGGAGGCGACCAGCATCACGTAGGCGTCGGCGAGTACCACTGACACCATCGAGGCCCACGCCCACTGCTGGTGCTTGCCGTTGAGTATGGAGACTTTGCCCCACACCCAATAACGGACCGGGTGTTTGGAAAAGTGCTTGAGCCGACCGCCCACAATGTTGCGACAGGAGTGGCAGCCCAGGGTATAGGCCCAGATAAGTGCGGCATTAATGAACAAGATGATGCTGCCGACACCGAGGCCGATACCGCCGTCTTTGCCGCTCAGCGAGAGGAACGCGTCGTAAGTGAGCACGGAGCCGACGAATAGCGCTCCATAGAAAAAGTAGCGGTGGATGTTCTGGAACAGCAGCGGAAAGCGGGTCTCACCGCTGTAGGTTTTGTGGCCATCTGGCACCGCGCACGCTGGAGGCGAAAACCAGAACGAGCGGTAGTAGGACTTGCGGTAGTAGTAGCAAGTGAGCCGGAAACCACCGGGCAGAATTAAAACCATCATGGCGGGGGAGACCCACGACAGCCAGTCCGGCAACCGCGGGATCGGCTGACCCAAAATATGGCTAGAACCGGATACACACGACTGGCTTAGGCACGGCGAATAGAACGGCGCGATCAAGTGCACATCGCCGGCCCAGTACCACTTGTTCATAAACGCTCGAGCTAGGCCGTATACCACGAACGCGGCCAAGCCGAGAAACGTTAACAACGGAGCGATCCACCAGCGATCGGTGCGCAGGGTTTTTTCTTGGATTGTGGCCCGGTCGTGATGGGCAGTACTCGGTGGCGCCGCTGGGCTCCCAGCGGTCACAGGCGCGGTCATGCTAGTCAAGTACTCCTCGAGCGGTACTCCTATTGCGCTGGCGCGCTCCGCCGTGAGACGGTGCTGCTTCCAGCGCGGGGCGGATGCCCGTAATGTGGCGAAGTCGCCGCAGTGACTCTAGCCTTGTCCTGCTTTCCCCGCGGCTCTATCGGGGTCGGCGTGACATGATCACCGTCACGAAGGTTTGCCTAAGTTCGGCTGAGCGTTGCTCTTCTGGCGTGCTTTCCACAGTGGCTACTGCCGTCCCCAAGTCGACGTAATATCGATCTATCGCGTGTAGTGCGGCCACATGCTGCTTGGCATGCGGATCGTCAGAGTCGAGCTAGACCGGCAGAACACACCTCATGTGACGCGGTACGGAGTCCACGAAGCGGAAGTGCTGCGAGCGTTTGCTGGTTCGCCTAGAATTAGAAAGACTAGGCGGAATCGGACCAGCGATTACTCGCTTTTTGCGAACGGAATCAGAGTTAATTTTGTGTACAACTTCGACTTGGGCGCGGCTCGACCGATCAGCGCTTGGAGGATTTGATGCGACACAACGGTTCGGGTATGACGGATAAAGAAATGGCCGATTGGCATTACGCGCACCGGGAGGAGATGGACGCATCAATTGATGAGGACGAGTCGTTCCCAATGGAGCTTGATCCGGACTTCGCGCTGTGGATGTCGTTCGATCTCTCAGGCGAGGAAGCTGAGGCCATCCGACTCGCCGCCGAAAGCGCCGGGGTGGATTTGTCGGAGTGGATCAGGGCGGCGTGTGCTGGTGCTGCCAAGAATCAGGGGATTGCGCCCAGAAACGAGGAGCTACGAGACGTGGTGCGTTCCCTGAGCCGCGATGTGGAACGCCTCCGAACAGTAGCTGACGCAGCGTAGAGACTCACCCAGCTCTGTGAGTTTAGATGGCGAAAAGCCTGAGTTTCGGATCGAGCGCTTTGAGGTCTGAGCTGTCGGAAGTAATCACCGCAAAGCCAAACTGCCTTGCCAACATGGCAACGTGAGCGTCGACGAGGTCATTGCCACGGATGCGCGTGGCTAGGAAGACGCCGATGGCTTTCGCGACGGGAATGGTGATCTCTACGACGGTGGTGTCGCTTCGCCGTACTAAGAGCGCCAGCGGCGCTTGGCGTGCGGAGCCTCGCCATACCTCCGCCAGCGAGCCTGCCGAGATCACGATCTGTCCGCCGGGGTCAACTTCACCGAGCAGCGCGTTCAGCTTACGCTGCGGAGCTGGTTTCTCTAACGCGATGAGTGCTCCGCTGTCCAACACATAGCCGTTTCTCATGCCGCCTTCTGGTTGTGGTCGTCGTGTTCGCCCGCCGCTTGCTGAGATATAGCCAAGGCTGCTTGCGCCCAACGGCGATCGTCTCCGGTTGGCTCACCCCCATTCTCGCGGAGCACCTTAAGTAGCATCCGATGCGCTTGTTCCTCGGAGAGACGCTCATTCACCGCAGCGGCGACGAAAGCCGACATGGATGGATAACGTGCTGGATCATCAGCAATAAGATGCTGCATGCGTTCTATGTGTTGGTTTGGCAACGCAACGTTGAGCCTCCGGACGTTTTCTGACATGCCTAAAGCATAACACACGATCGTGTTCAGGGGGACATTATTCGTCCATTTTGGGCGCTCCTGCTGTTCCTGTGCGGTAACTTTAGGTGAAGCGAAATAACGGAGGTAGCGATGGCTGAGTTTCGGAGTTCCCAGAAAATTCCCAAGGAGAGGCGTGGTTGGTTCCGCGGACTCACCGAGCCGAGCGGAGCACGCAGATGGCACCCAAGGGCCAAAGGCTCCTGAAAGAGTTGCCGATAGGGTGGCTTCATTACACGACGTGCTGGATCTGGGTGGGATACTAAAACCGCTGCCGAGCTTGCTAGGCAAGCTGCTGACCTTCGGAGCGCCAATGCGCCTGGAGTAACTGGAGTAATAGGTAAGACTAGGCGCCGTTTGAGGCGCCCATAAAGGCATTTAATGCCGCATTGGTGACTCTCTGAACCATCGGCTTGCCGATGCGTATGCTACTTGGAGTAGTATACGCATCATGACTGAAACCAGGACGGCGCGTCGCGAACGTGATCGCGCTCCTCATCGCCGCGACACCAATGATCGAGCGTTGAAAAAATCCGTGACGATTCCAGCTAGCGTTGCCGCGGATATCGAGGCCCAGGTAGGTCCACGGGAGTTCTCCGCATACGTCACCACGGCCGTTGTGCGACAGTTGGAACATGACCGACTGGCTGAGCTGGTCGACGAGCTGCGCGAAGAGTTCGGTGCGGTTCCAGACGATGTAGCTGACGAGGTGGATCGCCAGTGGCGCGACGCGCTGAAGTAGGCGTTGGCACGGTTGTACTTGACGCGCAGGGAGTCGTTGAAGCCGCTCAAGGCGGCTCGGTTGTACGTCGCCATCTAGAACAGGCTAACGGTCGCGGAATGCGGGTTATCGTTTCCGCGATCACGTTGGCTGAGGTGCTGCGGGGTCGGCCAACCGACGCCTCTATCCATCGCATCCTGGCGAAGATTGTTCAGATTCCGGTTACACCGGAGCGGGCTCGGCGGGCGGGTGAGCTGCTAGGAGCAACGGGACTGGGCGGACACACGCACGCCATTGACGCGGTGGTGGCCGCGACCACGCTGGAGCAAGAACGGCCTGTTGTGTTGCTCACCTCCGATCCACAAGACATGAAACGACTTACCGAGCAGCCCGAGGTGGATAAGCGCGACAGAATCGCAATTTTTCAGGTGTGAGTCTGCAACGGCTGTTAAGCCGTCGCATTACAGTCTACAAAGTTGTAGACTGTAATGCATGAGCACTACGCTACGGGTAAGTGATGAGACGCACCAAAAAATTGTCAAGCTGGCGGCGGTAGAAGGTAAACGTCTACAAGATGTGCTCGGCGATGCGGTCAATGCTTACGAACATGCCCGTTTCTGGGATGAGTTTAACCAGGGCTACGCGCGGCTGAAAGCTGACCAAAACCAGTGGGATGAGGTGCTCGCTGAACGAGCGATCTGGGATAAGACCTTACGTGATGGGCTAGAAAACGGATCAGCAGCGTCGTGAATCACCCCACTGGCCCTCGCCGTGGCGATGTTTGGCTCGCTGACCTTGGCGAGCCGATTGGGCATGAGCAAGGTTTTCGTCGACCGATCGTCGTTGTATCCGCTGACAACATGAATCAAGGACCTTCTGGGCGAGTCATTGCGGTTCCGCTTACCCGTACCAGGCGCCGACTGCCCAGTCATGTGGAAATTGAATCAGGAGTAAGCGGGCTTACCGAGATTAGCTACGCCACCGTGGAAGATCTTCGATCCATTTCCGTCGACCGATTGATCAGCCCCCGTGGCACCCTAAGCTTGGAGGCATTACATCGCATCAGTCGCGTCGCTGCCCTGCTGCTTGACCTCAAGTACTGATTAAGGACGGACTGTCCCGCCGCTGCCGCGAGTGGGGTTGTAACCCCTGAGCTTTCCGTGTGGAGAGCGTGGTTCCGTTGCGGGCCGCCTGCCCGGTGAGCTGGATGACGCTTGCGGGCCCCAGTGTGCGATTCTGTCGATGGACCCACAGAGGTGTTCAAGGTCGGCCGGACTGCCATCAGCTAGTTGGCGCAATCCTATAGTAACGACATTGGGAACTGTGCTGGGTCTACCCGAGTGATCGGGATGGTCAAGCACCATGATGGGCGTATCGTTCGGAATGCTCCCACCATCGCGGAGTCCGCGCAGAAGCTCTTCAAGTTGTCGGCCGCGTACGACGTTCTAGCGTTGGCACCGTGACGGGGCCCGTCAGCTTCGTTAGCGCAGTTGCCGGCGGCGGTAGTTAATGGCTCGTTGGAGCTTGTGTAGTTGTTTGGCGTCAAAGGGTAGGGTGTCAAGTTCAACGAGCCAGCTGTGGGTGTGCTCACAAAGGTGATTGAGTACCCCGATGGTAGCCCGTTCGGAAACCCCAATAGTTTTTCCAAACTCGATAAACACAGTGCGGGTAATGTCCTCACGGCTTCGACCGCCTAGAGACAGCGCCATCGAAGTATCCCCATAGGGATACGAAGACGGTAGATCAAAGGCCGGAGCGAGGCGCCAATCGCCATGTACCTCCTGTAACACGGCAAGGTTTTTGGCGTGCATATCGCCGTTGCAGGTGAGGTAGGCGAAAGCCAGCTGCATTAACAGCTCGCGTGCAGTCACCCGTGGCGCGGAAGTCATTGCACACAGTGCCAGACAAATTTCCTCGCTTGTTACGACGTACTTGTCCGCCGGATATCGACCCAGTGCTTGGCATCCGTCCTCCACGGCCAGCGAAACCACCGGTCCAGTTTGGGTATGAACTCGATCGAACCTGCGCACGAGAAGCCCGCAAGCGCCTGCCGCGTCACGCACTAGCTGGGTATCGACGGTCTGTATTCCACAGTTACGAGCAGCCTGCAAGAAGAACGCCTCGTTTTCCACCAGTGCTCGGAATTCCGGCGGATTCAGTTTGAGGATGAACTGGCTACCTTGATTTGCCAGCGGGAAAGTGATCATTCGAGCGGAAACTTTGTCCTGTATGCCGGGGATACCAACTCGATCGGGATCAGCCCCTACTGATTTGGCAAATAGCTCGGAAAAATTAATTTTGGTGAAATCGGTGGTTTCAACAGCCGGCGTCACTTCATGCGGAGCAACGCCTACTGGAAGCACCCGTACGTCCCCAACGACATCGGCGCCTACCGCAAGCAGTAAAGATAACTCATCATCTGCTGAAGTTTTGACTGCGCGGCGCAGCGCGGATAATCGTCGCCCCTCTGGTAAAAGACCGGCAAAGAAAGCAGGAACAGCACCTGCTGGCGCAAGTTGTGGCTCAGCGCTTAGCGGCAGTGTGCTCGCTACCGGCGGACCACCGTTGTCGAGATATTCCGGCAGGTAGCAAAACTCCACCCCATTAACGCCGCGCCGGAGCTTTGCCGCTAAGTGGTCATGCTTATAGACATCAGCTTGATCGACCCGTCGCAGGTTGGTGAACCAATCGGTCACGATGCGCTCGCCTCGTTGCGGCTTCGTACTCGTGCCGGCGGCACAACCACGTCTCCTCGGCCAAGTTTGAGCTCAAACCCAAGCCCAAGAACATCCAAGACATCTAGCAGCTTGGCCAGCTGGACAGTTGGTTTAGCGTGCTCAACCATATGCACAAACCTTGTCGAGCAGTTGGCTAAATCGGCTAGCTCTTCCTGCCCTAACCGCAGCTCTTCTCGACGAAGCCGAACCGCCAGAGCTAAGCCGGCCAAACGAGATGCACGTTCGTTTATGGAAAGAGTCAATCTGCGCTTTCGGGCCATCTAGACCTCTTTTCTGAGCACGAGCGTGCATTCTGTATCCAGATTACTCTTAAAGTGCCACCACGGCAAGTGTGCAGCGCACGTATGTGCATGCAAGACTGCGAATTTCGTGTCCACAGTGGGGATAGTTGTGTTGCCATGTCTGCCCCGGCCGGGGTGAGCAAAGTTGGTACTGCTGGGATGGTGAGGTGAATACTGTGTCTTCTATGCCTTCCGTGTCCTCTATGCCTTCGCTGCCTTCTGCCGCCCTTGCCCACCGAGATGACCTCCGCAACGTCGCCATCGTTGCCCACGTCGACCACGGTAAGACCACGCTGGTCGACGCCATGCTGTGGCAATCCGGCGCGCTGCGCACCCACGGCGACGTCGCCGACGACTCCGCCACCAGCCAGGGTGCCGAGCGGGTGATGGACTCCATGGACCTGGAGCGGGAAAAGGGCATCACCATCCTGGCCAAGAACACCGCCGTGCGCCACGGCGACACCACCATCAACATCATCGATACCCCCGGTCACGCCGACTTCGGTGGCGAGGTAGAACGCGGACTGTCCATGGTGGACGGCGTGCTGTTACTGGTCGACGCGGCCGAAGGTCCGCTGCCGCAGACCCGGTTTGTGTTGCGCAAGGCACTACAGCTCAAGCTGCCGATCATCGTGGTGATCAACAAGGTGGACCGGTCAGACTCCCGCATCGCCGAAGTGGTGGACGAGACCTACGAGCTCTTCCTCGACCTTGATGCCACCGAAGAACAGATCGACTTCCCGATCCTCTACGCCAGCGCCCGAGCCGGTCGGGCGAGTCTCACCGCCCCGGCCGACGGCCAGATGCCCGATAGTAAAAACTTGGCGCCACTGTTCGCTACGCTCACCCAGACGATCCCGGCCCCCAGCTATACCACGGGTGCGCCGCTACAGGCGCACGTCACCAACCTGGACGCGTCGCCCTATCTGGGCCGGCTTGCGCTGTGCCGGGTGCGCAATGGCACCATTCGAAAAGGCCAGCAAGCAGCCTGGTGTCGCAAGGACGGCAGCATTACTACGGTGAAAATCACCGACCTGCTGATGACTCAAGCACTCGAGCGGGTGCCGGTGGAGCAGGCAGGCCCTGGCGACATCATCGCGATCGCCGGAATCTCTGAGATCACCATCGGTGAGACCCTCGCCGACCCGACTGACCCACGCCCGCTGCCGGTGATCACCGTCGACGAGCCCAGCATCTCCATGACCATCGGCATTAACACCTCGCCGATGTCGGGAAGGTCCGGCAAAAAGATCACCGCACGGCTGGTAAAGAACCGCCTCGACGCTGAGACCGTCGGCAACGTCAGCATCCGGGTGCTCGACACCGAGCGCCCCGACGCGTGGGAAGTGCAGGGCCGCGGTGAGCTGCAACTGGCCATCCTGGTGGAGCTGATGCGCCGGGAAAGCTTCGAGCTCACCGTCGGTAAGCCGCAGGTGGTCACCCGGCAGATCGACGGCAAACTCTGTGAACCCATGGAGCGGCTCACCATCGACGCGCCCGAAGAGTACGTCGGCGTGGTCACTCAACTGCTGGGGCTCCGCAAAGGCCGCCTGGAGCAGATGGTGAACCACGGCACCGGGTGGGTGCGGATGGAGTACCTGGTTCCGGCGCGTGGACTGATCGGTTTCCGCACCGAGTTCCTCACCGAGACCCGCGGCACCGGGCTACTCAACCACGTCTTCGAAGGGTACGAACCGTGGGCCGGAACGCTCCGCACTCGGCCCAACGGTTCGCTGGTCGCCGACCGCGCCGGCTCGGTCACCGGCTTCGCGCTGGCCAACCTGCAGGAGCGCGGTACGATGTTCGTGGGTCCGGGCACCGAGGTGTACGAGGGCATGATCGTGGGAGAGAACGCCCGCGCCGACGACATGGACGTCAACGCCACCAAGGAGAAGAAGCTCACCAACATGCGCTCCTCCACCAGCGACGAGCTGGAGCGACTGATCCCGCCGAAGACCCTCAGCCTAGAGCAGGCGCTGGAGTTCTGTCGCGGTGACGAATGCGTGGAGATCACCCCGGACGCGGTCCGGATCCGCAAGGTGCAGCTAGACGCTAAGGACCGGGCCCGCTCGGCTCGCAGTCGAGACTCCTAATGCACCAGTAATGTCAGCTAACATGACTGGGAGCCGCATGACTTTGGGCAACACGATAGTCGGCGGAACCGTGCCCCGCTCGCTGTTGTTTGTGCACGCGCATCCAGATGATGAAACCATCTTCACCGGAGCCACCATGGCGCACTATGCCGCGCTGGGAACTCGAGTAGCGCTGGTCACCTGCACTCTTGGCGAGCAGGGCGATATCTACGTTCCCGAGCTAGCGCAGCTAGCCGCCGATCAAGCCGATCAGCTCGGCGGGTACCGGTTCAGTGAACTGCGCGCGGCGTGCGACCTGCTGGGTGTTTCGCAGCTTCGGATTTTGGGTGGCGCCGGGCGGTACCGAGACAGCGGGATGCCGGGAACGCCGGGCAATACCCATCACCGAGCGTTCGGTTACACCGATGTGACGTCAGCTATCGCCGAGTTGGCCGACATCATCGTCGAGTTGCAACCTGAGGTTGTCGTTACCTACGACGAATCCGGTTTAACCGCGCATCCCGATCATGTGCGGACACACCACGTCACGATGGCAGCGATCCGGACTGCGGCGGACCCGGCCCGAACTGACAGATGGGAAGTGCGGGAGGCGTACGCACCGACGTTCCCGTACAGCCTGTTAAAGGCCGGTCAAGGGCGGTTCCGCGCCTCGAGTAAAAACCCCTTCGCTGATGTCCGCGAACTCGGCCAGCTGCCATTCGTCGCCGCTGACGAGCTACTGGATGCTCGCGTGGATGCCAGCGCCCACGCGAAAACCAAACTCGCGGCGTTAGCCGCCCACGCCACCCAGATTCGCACCGATACTTGGCTGTATGCGCTGGCGACCAATCTAGGGCTCGAGCCCACTGGCGTTGAGTACTACCGCCGTCTCCCATTGTCTACTCCTTGACACTTTCGGGGAAACGTCGCTACGACGGCGTTTTTGGCGACGTTTTCCCTGAAAACGCCGGGGTTGGTCCTTAGTGTTTCGCTGATCGTTACACTGCTGGGTGTGGCAGATAAGTGGTTGCGAGTGTGCGCACTAGCAATCGCCTGCGCAGGAGCAGTGGTGTTTGGTCTGGCAGCGGCGTTTTTGGTCCCGCTACGCATTGGTGACGTTCGTGTACCGGTGTGTTTGCTAATCGTGGTGCTGGGTAATCCGGTCACAGTGTGGTTCGCTCACCGGGTGGGCGATTTCGGCTGGGGTGCGCTAGCTCCAGCGGTGGCCTGGTTTAGCGTCATGCTTGCACTGGGAACCAGTAGGTCAGAAGGTGATCTGGTGTTGACCAACGATTGGGTCAGTCTCTTCACAGTGCTGCTCGGTGGTGCGTCATTTGCCTTTGCTGGTTTTTTTGTCGTCAGGAAAGCCGCACCGCTGAGTTTCCCTGGGCCCGCGCGGCTTGGGGACACTAAATCTCGCAACAGTTCGTAAGGTCATAATTCATGGAACAGCTCAACTCGGCGCCGCAGAGCGTCGATTCCCCCCGTGCTCAACGCGTGCCGCAGTCTGGCAAGCGCCGCACTTGGCGATCGCTGCGCCTAGGTTGGCCGCTGATTGCAACCGCTGCCGTCGTCGTAGTGGCGATTGTTGCCACTGGGGTCGTCGTGCTCACCGCGGGTGAGGTGCCACGCGGCACCCGTGTCCTAGGTGTGGACATTGGCGGTCGCAGCAAGGTGGCGGCTGTGACAGCGTTACGTGCGGGCATTCGCGGCAAGGAAAGCCAAGCGGTAAAGCTGCGCTTCAGCGGTAAGGAATTCAGTGTCGCGGCCTCCGATATCGGGATGCGGCTTGACATAGACGCGACCATTAAGAAAGCCACACACCGGAGCGTCAACCCATTTTCTGGGCTATTTGACGCATCTGATGTTGATCCGGTCATTGTTATTGACCAGCAAAAGCTCCGCACGGGCACCCAGGCTGAGATCGTTGATGAAAGTACCGACATGGTGCGCCCCACCATTGTCTTTGACGGCACAACGCCGAAGCCACAGTACGGCACACCCGGCGAGGGCCTGCGGCTTGACACTGCCACAGCCGCGCTGCGCAAGGGTTGGTTGCGCGCCGGGACTATAAAGCTTCCCAAGGAAAAAATTTATCCGAAAACTGACCACGCCGGTCTCGATGAGCTTATGCGAACACTGGCCCAGCCGGCGGTCTCCGGGCCGGTGAAGGTGCAAACCGAGCAGAGTGCATTCGACATTAAGCCCGCCCAGATCGCGGCGAGCCTGAAGTTTGACAGCAATGCCGAAGGTGCGGTTGAACCAAAGGTTGACCCGGGTAAACTCGCCGCCGCCCTGGATGAGCAGCTGCACAAAATCGGTTCACCCGCTAAGGAAGCGACGATCAAAGTCGTGAACGGAAAGCTGCAAACCACTCCATCGAAAGCTGGTGTGGGAGTAGACGTCGACAAGCTCGCCGTCGAGCTGCTGCCGGTGCTTCGCAGCTCCGCCGCGGGTGAATCTGCGTGGTCGCGAGTGGTGAAAGCCGGCATGGGGCCACAACAACCCAAGCTATCCACTGAGCAGCTGGGCAAGCTGGGCGTTACCGAGCAGATCTCCAGCTTCACCACAAACTTCAGTGGCGGCGAGGAGCGCAATAAAAACATTCTCTTAGTAGCCGACAAAGTAGACAACGCCATGGTGATGCCCGGTGAGACCTTTGCGCTGAACAAGTTCACTGGCGAGCGTGGTCCCGCGCAAGGCTACGTGCTGGCACCGGTGATCTTGAATGGGAAACTCAAAAATGAATATGGTGGCGGGATCTCACAGTTTGCCACCACGCTATACAACGCGATTTTCTTCTCTGGGCTCAAGGACATATTTCATCAACCACATAGCTATTACATCAGCAGATATCCGGCCGGACGTGAGGCCACCGTTTACTACCCCTCGCTGGATGTGATTTTCAAAAACGACAGTACGGACGGTGTGCTGATTGACACCTCCTACACGTCGAACTCCATCACGGTTTCGTTCTGGTCCACCAAGCGCTACGACGTAGAGTCGGTCAGCGGCAGTCAGACGAATCCCAGACCTGTTCAGACCCAGTACCTGGATGAGGAGGGCTGTATTCCCACGAAGGGTGCCCCAGGTTTTGACATCACTGTCGAACGGGTGTTTAAGCAGAATGGTCGAGAAATCAAGCGCGAGAGCAGCTCCACTAGTTACAAAGCTGAGCCCAACTTCATCTGTGGTAAAGCCCCACAGCAGAACCCTTCCCCGTCGAGTCCGCCTGGTGAACCTCCAGGCGACCCTGATATGAAGAAAGAAAGTTCGTTATTACCCGGCCGGCGGCGGTAGCCCAAACTGGGTTCAAAGTACTGGCATGGGAAAATTACCTACGTGCCTAGATTGCTAGTTGTAAACTTGGCGTCGCGTAGCGTTGCGGTATTGCTGGGTAGTGCGGTGCTGACTTTGGTCGGCGTCGATCTTGTTGGCCGCCTTGTACTACGACTGCTCGCGCCGGCTGAGCAGTCGAATGTGCTGTACGGCGTTTGTGTGTACGGTGTACTGCTTGCTGTAGTGGCTGCGCTGGGTTTTTGGTGGGTTCGGCAGTATCGGCTTAGTCGAGTATGGGTGTATCTGACTATCGCTGCGGCGCCAGCATCCGTGTTGATCGGAGTGCTAGGGCCGTGGGTGTCCGGCCAAGATCTTGTCGCTGATGGCGGCAGACTTGTGGTGCTGAGGATGTTGTTGACGCTGGTCGTTGCAGCCGCCGGCGCAACCGTCGGTGTGCTATCGGCGGTAGCGTTGGGCCGCGACCTCACCAGTCAGGCTTGGCAAGCACAGGCTCAAAACGTGCACGCTAGAGGTCGTGCGAGTAAGAAGCCGGGTTAGGAGCCCGGTGTGGTTGCTGGCCCGCGTGAGCTGGCCAGATTGCAGTAGCCCCAAGGTATGCGGAGGAAACGCCTGTGACGTACGTGATTGCTGAGCCCTGTATTGATGTGCAGGACCGTACATGTATTGAGGAATGCCCTGTCGACTGCATATATGAGGGCGAACGGATGCTATACATCCACCCTGACGAATGCGTGGACTGCGGAGCGTGCGAGCCGGTGTGCCCGGTCGAGGCCATCTACTACGAAGACGATGTCCCCGAGCAGTGGAAGGCATATACCGCGGCCAATGTCAGCTTCTTCGATGAGCTCGGCTCACCCGGTGGTGCCTCGAAGGTGGGAAAGCTGCCCTACGATGTTCCGCTGGTCGCAGCACTTCCCCCGCAAGCAGAACCGCCTCAGTAGGCGAGAGCCGCTAAGCCCCTTTTCTGTACAGGTAGCTAAGCTTGGTATAGAATTCCGTACATGTTGACGCTGAACCTCACAGACGCACGAGCGCGGCTATCGGACCTTGCTGATGAGGTCACCAAGACCCATGAGCACGTGACAATCACTCGCAATGGTGTACCGGCAATGGTGCTGCTGTCAGCGGATGAATACGAAGGCCTCGTTGAGACCCTGGAGATTCTGCGGGATCCACGTGCGGCGGCCGACATGCGCCTAGCGCAAGCCGAGTATGACCGTGACGATAGTCATTCGTTAGATGAGCTAAATCGGACGATGGCCCAGCGACGAGCGCGCGAAGACTACGATCTTCGACACGCGGCGTGAAACCCCCTACCGATCGGTTGTGGCAGATACGTATTTTGTCCAGAGCTTATCGAAAGCTTCAGCTCGGGCCGCCAGATGGTTTGCCCGCCAGCGCGGCTTTTGCGGCCCTAGAGCTCATCAACGGTCCGTTGCGCCGTCACCCTAAGCGGGTCGGCAAGCCCTTACACGGGGAGTTCGCCGGTAAAAACGTAGCCCGCCGCGGCGACTACCGAATCATCTACCTCATTGACGAAGACAAACATCTCGTCACAGTTTTCGACGTCGGTTATCGTGGTCACATCTACCACCACCGTTAATCCAGCGGCGGGTACTTAAGCGTTGTCCTCGTTTGAGCTGTCCATTGTCGTCACCAGGTTAAGACACTCTGAGTTAGGTCAGGGTTTTCTGGGTCTGTGCCAGGACAACTTCCTCTGCGAACGCGACGGCGGTGGTGGTGAGAGCGTCGTCGCCGTCGAGGACGGCGCCGTTTGCGTACAAACCCTCGATGATCAGCATGATCCTGTCGGCCAGCATGCCCGGATTTCGTGCCTCCGCTTGGTCTGCGAGAGTGCGTAGCTGTGCCCGTAGGGTGCTGAAGTGGTCTACGGCTATTTTGTGAGCCGGGTGAGAGGCGTCAGGGAACTCGGCATGGGTGTTTCGCAGGGCGCAACCTCGAGTACCGGGAAGCGTGGCCTTATCCGCGACAGCACGAACGATAGCGACGAGTTGGCCGGCTGGATCGCCGTCGAGCGGCCGAATCGCCTGATCGACTGTTGTCATCCAATCCTGACGGCAGCGCTCTAGATAGGCAACGACCAAATCGTCTTTACTGGTGAACTCGCGATACAGCAGATTTTTCCCGCAACCGCCTTCGTCTATGATCTGTTGCAGTCCTACCGCGTGCACGCCATGGGCGTTAAAGAGGCGGACTGCAGCGTCCAAAATGCAGTCACGTGCGCCTGGTGTCGGCTTTCGTCCCATCGATAGCCTCCATTTTCCTGGTTAACAGACCGAGGACCCGATGCCTAAGGGGGAGCCGCAGGCCTCCGCCAGGGGGGTGTCTTCGGTTCATTCAGTCGCTTCCGGTTGACATCGGGGGAAAGAGCCAGCAGAATACGGACTGATCGGTCCCGGACTGGTCAGTCCGATTTTTTCATTCTCCCCCCAGGATCCTTATATGTCCACATTGCGATCACTGTCCCCCGACAATGAGACCGATCGGCTCAGCCGACGCGCTTGGGGCATGCTACTCGTGCTCTGCGGCGCACTTTTTCTCGATGCCCTCGACGTCTCCATGACTGGGGTCGCCCTGCCCGCGATCGGCTCTGAACTCCACATGTCCACCAGCTCGCTGCAATGGGTGGTTAGTGGCTACGTGCTCGGCTACGGCGGTTTCTTACTGTTGGGTGGACGTGTCGCGGACCTATTCGGCCGGCGGCAAGTGTTCCTCATTTCACTCGCTGTATTTGTCGTCGCCTCCGGCTTAGGTGGGTTGGCCGACGACGGAACTCTCCTGATCGCCACCCGGTTCATTAAGGGCGTCGCCGCGGCTTTCACTGCCCCCGCCGGCCTTTCCATCATCACCACGAGCTTCGCTGAGGGGCGGGCGCGCAACAAGGCCCTCTCGATCTACTCGGCGACTGGGGCGGCTGGGTTTTCGCTTGGACTCGTTTTTAGTGGTCTCCTGACCGAGCTGGGCTGGCGCTGGGTGTTCTTCTTTCCAGTGCCGTTAGCGCTTGCGACGCTTCTTACCGCCGCTCGTCTGGTTCCAAACAGCGGTCGTCCGGTGCGCTCTCGGCAAGGCTTTGACGTGGCCGGAGCGATCAGCGTGACAGCAGCGATGCTGCTTTTGGTCTTTGCCGTGGTCGAGGCACCTGAAGTTGGCTGGAGTTCGATTCGAACGATCGGCTCGCTTGCCGGTGCTGCTGTACTTCTGGCCTCTTTCGTGGCAATCGAACGCCGAACGGTTTCCCCGCTCATCCGCCTCGGGATCCTTCGTTCCGGTTCGCTTGTGCGGGCCAACCTAGGCGCGATGTCCTTGATCGGTGCGTGGTTTGGATGCCAGTTCATCGCCGTTCTCTACATGCAACAGGTGCGCGGTTGGTCGCCGCTCGAGACGGGTCTTGCGATTTTCCCCGCCGGTCTCCTCGTCACGCTGCTCGCACCGCGCGTTGCGACGCTTGTGGCGCGCTTCGGGGTCACACGGGTGATCTTCACCGGATTGAGCTCGGCTGCCATTGGCTACGCCTTGTTCTTGCCCATTGGCCTTCATTCGAGCTATGCGGTCGCCATGTTCCCGACCTTTCTCTTTGCTGGCCTGGCTTTCGGTCTGGCCTACGGATCGCTCAACATTGCGGCGACGAACGGCATCGCACCTGAAGAGCAGGGGCTGGCTGGTGGCCTGGTTAACACCTCATTCCAATTTGGTGGCGCGCTCGTACTAGCGGTCGTGACCGCGGTAAACAACGCGGCCGCTGGGCCCGACGGATCGCCCCAGGCCCTGCTCGACGGTTTCCACGCCGCTCTGATCGTGCCGCTGGTCGTAGCCGTCCTCGGAGTGGGCGTCACGGCGCTTGGTATCGGCAGGCGGCAGCCTCGGCCACCAGCGCTGAGCGCCGAACGGCCACGCGAGGCCGACCTGGTCGCCGCAGCGGCATCGCGGTAGGTACTGTCGCAAAAGCCGGCTATGCACCGACTTCAATGCGGGACTGCCTTGGCGGCTTGCTAATGTCGTTCGTTGCGCACACCGGTGTTCTTTGGCAACCTGTGCGCCGGCCGCTACCACCTGAACCCATCGCCGCTGTTGAGCTCCGCCGAGGTTGGGTTCTATAGTAGTGCCGCGAATCTTCAGGAGCACCAAACATGGGTCTTCTACGTAAGATGCTTCGCCTTGACGCGTCGATGAACCTGCTCCAGAGCCACCTCCAATAGCCGGCGCCAATAAGTCACCGCCCGGCTCGAATGGTCTGCACGGCTCAGAGACTCTGCACGGTTCAGTGCAAGTACGGCATGTGGACGCTGGTTCCTGCAATGGATACGAAATTGAGCTAGCAGAGGCGTTCTCGCCGGTGTATGACGCCGAACGGTCGGGGCCCCGCTGGGTCGCCTCCCCCCGACGTGTTGACCGTGACCGGCCCGGTGACGGTCAACACGGCTGAGCCGTTGCGCGCGGCGTATGAGGCAATGCCCGAGCCGCGCGTAGTGGTTGTCATCGGCGATTGCGCCCGCAACTGCGGAATGTTTGCCGGCGGCCATGGCGTCGCCGGCCCGGTGTCGGAATTCGTGCCAGTCGATGTCACTGTGCCGGGCTGCCCCGCCCCCGACGCGATCGTCGCTGCACTTCGCGGTGTTACCGGCCGGTGAACCTTGTAGTGCTGGGTTTGGCGCAGCTGGTGCGGCGGCCGACTTTGGAGCACTCGCCACCCTGGCAGCCACCGCCCGGTGGCGAGCGCTGATTGCCGGCAACCGAGTTATAGATTCCTGGCAACCGCCGTTGCGGCGCGAGACCCACGCTTACCAGATTGTTGATACCAGCCGGGCATCCGTAATTGCTTTATCCCTGGTAACCAGCGGAATGGCTTGCTGCATCGCTGTTGCCACGATAAAACGATCCCAGGGATCAGCCAATATACTTCTAGGTATAGAGCTGAAGTGATCGGCCGCTTCAAGGCTGATTGGTGCGATCTCCACACCAGTGCTCGGAGCCGTGAGTAGCGCACGGAGCTGTGTCAACTCGCCGTCGCCTATAGCCTTGGTCGTCTGGGTTACATACCACAAGTCGACAAAAGTGGCTACAGAAACGGCGACGCCCAAGGTCGCTTCGGCTTCTCGAAGAGCATTGCGTGCCGTCTCGGAGATCATGTTTGACTGCTGCGCGAACCAAACCAAGGCGTGTGAATCGGCAACGACTTTCATGAGTGGTCCAGGTCAGATTTAGCTAGTTGACTAGCGCGCTCAAAGTCATTCCACGTTAGGGCGGGGAGGTCTGGTAGCTGACCTTCTATACTCGTCTGAGCGGGAAGTTCAGGAACAACCCGGAGATGTGTACCGGGTTGCAATCCGACGCGAGCTAGCTCTATTGCCGGGATGCTGCCGTCGGGCGCTACTACCAGCTCATAACTGCGAGCATGTGCTTCCATGGAGGCCATACCCCCAGGATAACGCAGCCGCGGCCCGTAACGAGGTAGTTGGTACGTTCCACTTTGCCGTATCCATTGCCACGAGGCACTCCAGAGGTTAAAGTCAAGTTGACTAAAACCTGGAGCGCTTCATGATCGAGTTGCTGGGGCGACTGGTAGCCCCGTTGAATCAGGTGTCCCTGCAACTGTGGAACCAACCAGTGACGTGGGCGGAACTCCTCGGGTTCGTTACAGGTGGGGCGTGCGTCTGGCTTACGGTACGCAGCCTGGTGGCCAACTTCCCGGTAGGTATCGCTAACTGCGCGTTTTTCCTCGTGCTCTTCGCATCTGCCCGGCTGTGGGCCGATGCCGTGCTGCAAGTCGTCTTCGTCGTGCTGGGCTTCTTAGGGTGGTGGAAATGGCTGCACGGCGGCGAACAACGCACGCCGCTCGTCGTGGTGCGCGCTAGCCGTAGCGGCCTGGCCGCGTGCGTGGGGTTTGTAATACTGGGAACGGTTGGGCTGACGCTGTTGTTGCGCGCCGCCCACGACTCGGCTCCGTTCTGGGATGCTTTAACCACGTGTCTGTCGCTTGCGGCTCAGTGGCTGCTGAATACAAAGAAGGTGGAGACCTGGTGGTTCTGGGCTGTCGCGGACTGCATCTATATACCCTTGTACGTCAGTAAAGGGCTTTACCTCACCGGGCTGGTGTATGTGCTGTTCCTTACCATGTGCATCGCTGGCGCGCGTGCCTGGATGAACGCACATGACCGCCTAGCTGACGAAGTGGCGTCAAAGTCGCCCACAGCGGCGGGATGCGGCTAGTGTTCCGGCACGGCTTGTTCGTAGGCAAATTTTATCCGCCGCACCTCGGTCACCACTTCGTGATTCGGGCTGCGGCGAGTAACTGCGAAACGGTCAGTGTGGTGGTCATGGCTTCGGTCGTGGAGTCCATACCGATTGCCGATCGTATTGCATGGCTGCGGGCGGAGCATTCTGCAGACGCAAACGTCCGTGTCGTGGGCATCTGTTGTGACGCACCGGTAGACGTTAACGACCCCACGGTGTGGGCGGCTCAGGTCGCCGCGATGCGCGCGGCTCTACGTTCTGTGACCGACGCACCAGTGGACGCCGTATACACCGGGGAGGATTATGGCGAGGAACTAGCTGCCCGCTTCGAAGCCAAGCACGTACGGCTCGACCGCCCACCGGATGGTCCGTCGAGCACGAGTGTCCGAAGCGATCTTGCCGCCGCATGGCACACGCTTAGCCCAGCAACGAAGGCCGGGCTCACCACGCGCGTCGTGGTCCTCGGCGCCGAATCTACTGGCACGACCACAGTGTCGCGGCAGCTCGTTGCGAGTTATCGCTCTCGTGGCGGAATATGGGCAGACACCGTCTGGATCGGTGAATATGGGCGTGACTACACCGAAACCAAATGGGCTCGTGAACGGCAGATCGCTCTAGCCAAGGAGCGGCCGTTGCCCTCTCTCGACGAGCTCGTCTGGACGCACGACGACTTCGACCAGGTTGCTGCTGAGCAGCCGCGGCGTGAGAACGAGGCTGTGCTCGACGGTTCACCGCTACTTATCTGTGATACCGACGCTTTTGCCACCGCAATGTGGGAACGCCGCTACCTGGGTGCTATCGCGCGTTGCGATCAGTCTTGGTCGCGGGCACCGCTGCTGCCTCGTCGTGACGTATACCTGCTGACTGATCACCATGATGTGCCGTGGTGCGACGACGGACTCCGCGAAGGCGACCTGGTTGTTCGTGCCGCAATGACCGCCTGGTTCGCCGACGAACTCACTCGGGACGGCTGCTCTTGGATATTACTCAACGGCTCGTTGGAGCAACGAATAAGCCTGGCTCGGCGTGCGATCGACGCCCTGCTGGCGCACCGTCATCGGATGCCGTCGCCGCTGCAAGGACCAGGCTTTGAGCGCTCAGCATGAACGAACCAATACTTCACCGACACGGTGAGACGACTTGGCTTTCCAGCTACGACACCCACGCGTTTCCACCGTTTGCGCTCACCGTCGACCTGGTCATTTTCACTATCCGAGACGGCCAACTAGCAACCCTGCTTGTCCGTAGGGGCGAGCATCCTTACCGAGGTTGGTGGGCGCTGCCTGGCGGCCACGTGCGCCACGGTGGTGAATCTGCCGATGCGGCCGCAGCTCGCGAACTGGCCGAGGAAACCGGTATAGATCCCAGCTCCGTTGGGGCGCACCTGGAGCAGTTACATACTTTCACCGATCCTGCAAGAGATCCCCGGATCGGGGCTGGACTACACGTGGTGTCTGTTGCCTATGTTGCTTTTGCTCCTGATCTCCCCGAGCCGGTTGCCAGCACAGACGCGGCGGCGGCCCGCTGGTGGCCAACGAACCTCCTGGTGCCAGAGGGCAAAGTAACAGAGCAACCGCGGTTGGCTTTCGACCATGCTGTGATCCTTGGCAAGGGGTTGGATCGTGTCCGGGCCAAACTGGAGTACACAACACTCGCGCTGCAGTTCGTTGTCGAGCCCTTCAGTCTTGCCGACCTCCGTCGTGTGTACCTCGCCGTCTGGGGCAGCGCTCCAGACCTGGCTAATTTTCGGCGAAAAGTTCTGTCCACGCCCGGATTTGTGCAGCCTGTCAAGCGATCAACTCGCGCCGCCAGTCGCGCTGGTGGACGCCCTCCTGAGCTGTACCGCCGAGGCACCGCCGACGTCATCAGCCCACCACTGACGCGCGTTGTTCCAGTAAACATCGCTGAAACTAGATAGCAGATTGAACCTGACTAACCTGTTGTTCGGGCCATGCTGACACTGAGTTTTGAGTTTCATCTCCTGACAGGCGACCTTCTGTGATGAAGAGCAGCAGATGTCCGTCTTTTGTAGATGCTCAATTAACTACCTTTCTGCTGTACTTACGTACATGAAGACGGTTAATGTGGCGGAGGCGCGTGTTCAGCTATCCGCGCTGCTGGACGAGGTGGTCGCTAGCCATGAGGAAGTCACAATCACTCGCAAGGGGCATCCGGTCGCAGTTGTCATGTCCTTTGACGAGTACGAAGCCCTCCATGAAACCCTCTTTTGGTTGGCTCGGCGGGACCCAGATGAACCCTCAGTGGAACAGATCAAAGCAGCGGCAGAACAGGGTGAATACCCGACGGTCGAACAAGTCCAGCAGGATTTGATGAAGGCGGGAATCATCAAGGAGTCCGTGTGAGCCTTGGCCCTTACAGGGTGGTCATTGCCCCATCGGCGCGTCACCATTATCGACATCGCTAGCCGAGGCGACGCATACCACCGCAATCGCGCTTAGATAGGAATGAACGTTGCCGACGCGGAGTTGGTGGTTATTTCTGGGTAGCTCGCGGGTGGAGCACGAGGGCTGCATGTTCGGCCTCGATCTTGGCAAGTTTTAGGTCAATGTCGTTCACTCGGCCGGATCGGTTGGTGGAAATCGACAGCTCTCCCTCGTCGCGGCAGCGGTTGTTGACGCAACTTGAGCTGGTGCTGACATTGGTGCCTTCGGCTTGGAGTCCGCCGCTGGTGCCTTGGATAGCGAGCGTGATCTCGTCGTTGCCGATGGCCTTAACAGTGATGCTGTCCAGGCCGAACGTGGAATCGATCGCCAGGCGATCTGCCACCCGGACATCGACTGCGCAGTTGGCGTCCCGGCACGCGGCGAGGTTCGCGCCGTCGGTCGCCTCTGACAACGCGCGTGGGGATGCCGGGGCCGAGCTGCTTCGTTTGGTGTTGGGGTCATGCTTCGACGGCGTATTGCCTCCGCCGTCTCCACCGCAGCCGGCTAGCAGCGTCAGCGCAGTGCCGGCTACGAGCACGCCTGTGAGAAGCGCTTTGACGGGGTTCAGCTTCTTCGGCGTCACGTGCTTCATGGGTGCTCCACTTATTAAGTTTGTTATGGGTTCTGCCATCTACAGGAGCGGACTCTATGGCCAATGTATCCGCTTGTTCAACACTCGCCCGACGCGCTGATAATCCGGCCCGCGTCTAGTTCGCCGGAAACGATCCCGACGTGGAGTTTTCCACAGGTTGTTGGTGTGGTCGTTGTGGTGGGTGTTTTTCGTTTACTCTGTGGGGTTATGTGGCTGGATCGGTTGCCGACGCGTTGGCAGAGTGTGGTTGTGGTGTCGGGGTTGGCGGTGTTGATTGTCGCGGTGTGGTTTTTTGTGGCGCATGTCGTGCCGGGGTTGCTTTCGCATGATCACGCCGGTGGTGGACGGTCTTCGGCTAGCGGTGAGTCATCTGAGCCGGGTGCGGCCGGGCCGTCGGCTAAGCCGACTCCGCCGCCGTTGCCCCCGGCGGCCCGTGAGCAAACCGAAGCCGGAGCGGAAGCATTCGTGCGGTACTACAACGATATTGAGAACTATGTGCAGCGCACGAATGATGTGGCACCCGCTAAGGAGCTTTTCGACCCCAAGGATTGCCCAGGATGCCAAGCAATTGTATATAGGCATGAAAACCAAGCAAAAAGAGGAATTCAGCTCCAAGGTGGAAATTATCAACTCAATTCCGTGAAAGCGGTAAAGCTTCCTAACGGTACTTATGTAGTTCAAGTTTCCCTTGATAGAGATGCTGTCAGCGAGTACGACACAAATAAGCATCAAGTAATAAACACTGTTCCGAAAGTTTCTGGCGAAGAAGGAAGTTTTCTTCTCCTCTATAAGGAGGGCAGATGGCAACTGCAAGGCGTAGTTCAAGGATCGGTGAAGTAGCGCTCGTCTATTTGGTGATAGTCGTCGGAGCACTCTTTGTACCCACTACTGCCAGAGCGGCAGCCGAGTGTAAACCTGACAGCGAGTCGGATGGAACATACTTTGGCGCTGGTGTGCGGTGTGCCGAGTCAGCGAAGCTTGGCAAGAGTGACGCTCCGTCGAAGCCTTCTGATGTTTATACAAATGTGTATAACTTGTGCGAGGTAGGGCCGCAGGTATGTGGTGTTCGAGCGTGCCCAGCTGGGCAGCTTCCGTATATGGAAGTCCAGAGCACAGGCACGGGCCCGGCTGAGCGGGCGAGTGGTCGAACGTATTGCGCGGCTCCGGGTAGTGGTGATGTGGCTGGGCGGGTGTTGGTGGAGTTTCGGAAGTATCGGCCGGAGGTTGCGGCGCCAACGATTGAGCCCGGTGGTTGGGCGTTGACGAATTATCCGTCGGTGTTTTCTTCTTCGGTGGTGCAGCGCGATGTGCCGTTGGCTCTGTTGGGCCAGTCGTTGGTGTTGCGGGTGTCTCCGACAAATTATCGGTGGAATTTTGGTGATGGGGAAAGTTTGGATACTACGAAGCCGGGTAATCGGTATGACCCGGTGAAGATCAATCGGATTGAGGAGATTGAGAAGTTTTGTGATGTGACGCATCGGTATCGTTCGGTGGGTTGGGTGCGGGGCAGGTTGACGGTGACGTTTGGTGCCACGTATTCGTTTCATGGTGGCCCGTTTGAGTCTATTCCGGGCACGATCAGCGCGAGTAGCCCAGAGTTTGCGTTCACGGTGAGCCAGGCCCGCGGCGAACTCATCGTCGGCAAGTAAACACGCCGAGAAAGCGTGGTAGCTATGCGCGTCAGGATCTGCACTCGGCTCAGCTCTAGGCTGCCGTACGGTGATGCTGGCAGCATGCTGCCCATGATCGTGGTGTGTGTGCTCATCGTCATACTCATGATCATGGCTGTGACCGCCTCCACCGCGGCTTTTTTGGCGCAACTCAACCTAGATTCCATCTGTGACGGGGCAGCGGCAGCCGCGGCGAGCTCGGTTGATCCTGACCGTATTTCCACCGCCCCAAAGAGCCCAGACTTTCTGCCGGTATCAGAACAAGCGGCTCAAACAGCAGTGGATGAGTACCAGGCAGATCTAGAGCCCAAAGATCTCACCCTGACCATGGCAACCGGAGTGAACTCCGAGCAGCTGACCGTGAAATGCCACAGCGTGGCAAAAGTTCCGTTCGGGGCATTCTTCGGCTATTCCAAAGGCGTCAAACGCGACACCGTAAGCACCGTTCGTTCACCACTAAGCTTGCGGGATTCATGAGGGAACGCCAACATGAATGCTGAAAATGGAAGAAGGAGTTGAGCTCTTGAAGAATGCTGTACTGTTGCATGGTACCGGTGGTAACGACAAAGACTATTTCTGGTTTGCTGATACTAAGAAATATCTGGAATCGAAAGGCTACACGGTTTGGTGGCCGCTGCTACCGAATGCTGAAAAACCCAATCTTCTTGAGGCTAACAAATTCGTTGAGCAGAACGGGCCAAAAATCGACGAAGAGACGATTATCATTGGCCACTCGTCTGCCTGTCCACTAATACTTCACATGATGCAGCACTTTGAAGTCTGTGTTAAACAAGTCGTTCTTGTCGCCGGATTTTACCAGCCACTTGACGATGATGGCCATTCCGATTCGATGCTACCCGGCAAATTTGAGTGGTCCGAAATTAAGCCTAAAGCCAGCGAAATTATTCTCATCAATTCCGATAATGACCCATGGGGCTGTACGGATTCCCAAACTCACTCGGTTGCTGTTGACCTTGGTGCGACGCTGGTGGTGCCAACCGGCCAGGGGCACATGGGCTCAAATTCATTTAAGCAGCCATATCTAGAGTTTCCCTTAGTCAAACGATTGTTGCAGGTATAATGACCACGGCTGGTTTACAGCTGCTTAATCAGAAATCGGGCCGGATTAGCAACATCGTGCCGCACCTCATCGTCGGTAATGTAGTAGTACCGGTCGGTGTAGTGGCATCCGGTTTCGGTATAGCCGAGACGCAGATACAGCGCGGCGGCACGGAAGTTCACGTCATCTACCCCCAGCCCAAGTTGGCCGCAACCTCGCTTGCGCGCTAGTTGTTCGGCATGCCCGATCAGGGTGCTACCGATGCCCTGCGAGCGTACAGGTGCCGGTGAGACCTGCAGGCCGTTGAGCTCAGGGCAGTCCGGGAAAGCCTCTCGCACCTCGGGTGCATCGCAGCCAGTCCACTTGAGCTCACCCGAGGCCGCCGGTAAACCCTGTAGCAGCCATGCGATCACAAACGTGCTGGCGCCCTGCTGCTGGCGAGCGAACCGTCGAGCATGGGTTTGTGAGCGACCCGATGGAGTCCACTGTTCGAGCAGTTCCACATCCTGCGCACGACACTCTTTAATCTCCAGAATCAACCTGATCTCCCCAGTTTCCTATTACGGTGATGCACTAAGTCCTCACCGGAGGCTGTATGTGTACAACTTTGGTGGCGGTCATCTCATCGAGCAGTTCCGGGCCCCTTGCCGTCCCGTTTACACATCGTCGCTACTGGCTATTTAACGATGGGGCCACGCCGCGCCGAATCATCGCGTATGGTTGGGATGGCGTCACCCATCTGCGCGGGTGTCGTGGCCGTTGCTCTTCCCCGCGTGGTGGCCTCGTGGGCCCCCAGTCGATTTCGTTGAGTATCTATAATGACCAGGAGAAATAACAGTGTTCGCTAAATCATTTATTTCCAACGCTATTAAACGAAGTGCGGAAAACCCCGCCGATCGCCGCCGCTTCCTTGCCCTTGCGGGTGCTGGTGCCGCTGGTGTGGCCGGCGGCTCATATCTCGCCACAGCAGGTATCGCAGAAGCGGCAACCACTGAAAAAGCTGCCCACGGGCCCAGTGATGCTGCAGTGCTGAACTTCGCACTGAACCTGGAGTACTTGGAAGCTGAGTTCTACAGCCATGCGGTGTATGGCGAGGGACTGTCGGACCGCGATACCGACGCTAAGGACAAGCATGGCAATGTTGTGCACGGTGGTCCTGTTGTCGGAGGTAGGAAGGTCAGGCTCACCGGGGCTGTTCGAGACTACGCGTGCGAAATCGCCAATGACGAGATAGCGCACGTAAAGTTCCTACGCTCGGCACTTGGCTCAGCCAAGGTCTCTCGGCCGTCCATCGATCTACGAGCCAGTTTCAATGCCGCCGCCAAGGCCGCTGGGCTGATTAGCGGAAATCAGACGTTCGATCCCTTTGCGGACGAGAACAGCTTCCTGCTGGGTGCGTTCATTTTCGAAGACGTGGGTGTGACCGCTTACAAGGGTGCCGCTCCGCTGATCTCGAACAAGACGTACCTAGAGGCCGCCGCGGGCATTCTTGCTGTTGAGGCATACCACGCAAGCACCATCCGGACCACGTTGTTCGCGAAGGGTCTCACCGCGCCTGCTCAAAAGATCTCGGACGCTCGGGACAGCTTGGACGGCTCGACCGATCTGGACCAGGGGCTTGTCAAGGATGGCCGGGCGAACATTGTTCCCACTGACGCTAATGGCGTGGCATTCAGTCGTAGTGCCAATCAGGTACTCAACATCGTTTACCTCAACCCGAAGAAGGTCACCAAGGGTGGGTTCTTCCCCCAGGGTGTGAATGGTTCGATCAACACCAGCGGTGGAGCTGCTTAATATTTGCTGTATTTCATAGAGTGTGGGGGAGAACATCATGTTCTCCCCCACACTCGTTTGTGGTGCGGATTGCATAGCAGGCGATAGTGCTCTAAACCTGTAGCCGGCGAGACGCTAATCCGTCGAAACCTAGGCCGGCTAGGCGGCTACAGGCTGCCGCAGACCCCTGCGGGTGGGCGCGGGGCTTTGTGGGCCAGGCATAAGGCGTTTGCGCAGCTGTGCGAGAGAGCGGGAAAGTAGCCGCGAGACGTGCATCTGGGAGGTGCCGATGCGAGCGGCGATCTGTGACTGCGTCATATCCCCGTAGAACCGCAGTGCTAGGGCCTGCTGCTCTCGGGGACTCAACTCCGCTAAGGCTGGCCGCAGCGAGACCAGGTCATCGGTGAGTTCGAACGCTGGATCATCATCACCGAAGAGCTCTCCAAGCACAACTGACCCCTCCTCGCCATCGCCGACAGGAGCTTGTAGGGAAGTGGCGGAATACGCGCGAGCCGCGGTCTGTCCTTCTAGAACTTCCTCGACTCGAAGTCCCAGTTTGCCGGCCAGCTCCTGGGTAGTGGGAACCCGCCCCAAATCTTGGGTGAGCTCAGTGGTTGTCTTGGTGATGTCCATGCTGCGTTCCTGTAGCTGACGCGGGACACGCACGCCCCATCCGCTATCGCGAAAGTAGCGTTTGAGTTCGCCGACAATGGTCGGTATCGCATAGCTGCGGAATTCGTGACCGTACGCGGGATCGTAGCCGTCGGCGGCCTTTATGAGCGCGAATGCCGCTACCTGTTTGAGGTCATCGAGCGGCTCTCCCCGGTGAGCAAAGCGGTGAGCCAATCGATGGGCGGTAGGCAGCCACTCCTCAATCAGCGTGTGTCGCCTCGAGGGGCGAGCCTGTTTAAGCCGTGCCGAAGGCGCGATCCGGCTTCGGGGTGTAGCGCTGGTTCTAGCTGGTCTGACGTGCAACGTTTTCGGCGCAGGAGACGAAATATCGCTGACGGCAGTGGTCACGTTAGCTCCTAAACTGGCTAGTGAGACCCGCCGGCCGCAGCAGGTAGTAGCACCAAAAGCTTACCGAGGCTGGGGCTAGGCCTACGACTAATTAACTTGGCGTCCACGTCTTGAGTGTCATGATCGATTCAGTACACAGCCTAGAGTTCATGACGTCACAACGCCAGAGGGTTGAGGATCAATCGTTATCGGCTCACCCCCTAGAGGAGGAGCTAGCAGCTCAAATTACTTCGAAAATTTTTCGGCCGTCCCTCAACAAAACTGGCTTATCCTTTAGATTTTTGGTCAGCTTCAACAATTAAGTTGCTCTAGCGGTTGCGTAGCTGGACCGTGAATGACCGAGCCATCGAGGGCGAATCGTGACCCGTTGACATGGGCGGTCCCTTACCCAGTGTGGAGTCTGTGAGGACTCGCTACCCTTACCCCTGTGGAAATTCCCCAGAACCAGTTCCCGTTGTGGGAGGACGCGGCATGGTGGCGTGCCTGCCTGCTAGGCGGTGCCATCGGTGACGCCTTGGGTGCGCCCATCGAGTTCGACGATGTGTCCACGATCCGTGACCGATTCGGCGGCCAAGGTATCGCGGACATGGTGGTTCATGACGGCAGGTTGGGTGCGATCACCGACGACACACAGATGACGCTGTTCACCGCCGAGGCAATGCTGGGATATTTGCGACGGGGGAGTAGCTATGACACCGCGTCGCTGGAGCATGCGCTGTGAACTTGCCGATTCGAGTGTGGACGCAACACCGGAAGTGGTCGAGCAGCTTGGGGCGGGTTGGGTAGCTGAGGAAGCTTTGGCCATCGCGGTATTCGCGGCGTTACGTGCGCAGAGGGAGTTTCGGCGCGGTGTGCTGTTGGCGGTGAACCACTTCGGCGACAGCGATTCCACGGGTGCGATCGCTGGCAACCTGCTCGGGGCGCTCTTGGGGGAGGCAGCGCTACCCGCGGAGTGGGTTGAGCAGCTCGAGGCGCGGAAGGTGATTGTCACTATCGCCGCGGAACCTGTCAACCTGAATGGGGCACCGTCGAGCGGTATTTATTGAGTGGTCTCCTTGGTGTCGTCGGGTTTATTGATCCATGACGCGGCAGGGAGTCGGGGTGGCTCGGGTGGTTTGCGGACGAACCGTTCGGGGTGCGTGGCGTAGGTGTCGGTGAGTACGCCTGCGCGCTTGTCGCGGATGGCGTCTGCGGTGCCGTAGTGGACGTCTGCGGGGGTGTGTAGGCCCAGCCCGGTGGGGCGATGTTCGTCGTTGTACCAAGGAAAGAAGCGCTGGCAGTGCAGCCGGGCGGCCTCGATTGAGTCGAATCGGGCGGGGAAGTCGGGCCGGTACTTCATCGTCTTGAACTGCGATTCGGAGTACGGGTTGTCGTTGGACACGTGCGGACGGCTGTGCGACTGGATGATGCCGAGATCGGCGAGCAGGAACGCCACCGGTTTGGAGGTCATCGAGCTGCCGCGGTCAGCGTGGATGGCGAGCTGATCACGGCCGATCGCCTGCTTGGTGCAGGTCTGGCGGATCAGCACCTCGGCCAGCGCCGCGGACTCGCGGTGCGCGAACATCCATCCGACGACGTAACGCGAGTAGATGTCCAAGATCACGTAGAGGTAGTAGTAGGTCCACTTCGCCGGGCCGTGCACCTTCGTGATGTCCCATGACCATGCCGCGTTCGGCGTGGTCGCCACCAGTTCCGGCTTGACGGTGGCCGGATGGGTGGCCTGCCGGCGCCGATCCCTGGTTTCTCCTGCCCGGCGCAGCAGCCGGTAGAACGTGGCGATCGAGCCGAGGTAGCGGCCTTCGTCGAGCAGGATCGCCCACACCTCGGCCGGGGCCAGGTCAGCGAAGCGGTCACTGTGCAGCTCGTGCAGGATCGCCTGCTGTTCGTCGGGGCGCAGTGCACGTGGCTGTGCCCTGTCGCGATGCGGGATCGGCACCGGCCGCGCCGGGGCTGAGCTTTGGCGGTGGCGGCGGTAGTAGCCGGCCTGCGCGGCACCAACCGCGTCGCACGCCGCTTGAACCCCGATCTGGGGGGCGAGCTGCGTGATGGCGGCGTCGCTCACTTCATTGACCCGTTGCCGGTTTCCGCGCTCTCGGAGATCCTCTCCAAGAGCGCGTACAGTTTTGCCTGTACATCCACCACGAAGTGGGCCTTGGTCAACTCCTGTTCCAGCCGCTGCTTCTCGGCCTCCAGGCCAACGATCCGCTCGGCCTGCGGGTCACATCGCTTGCGTCCGCGCGGCGCGGACAGCCCAGCCAGCGCGCCGGCGTCCCGAGCGCGGCGCCAGTAGTCGATGTGGCTGGAGTACAGGCCCTCCCGGCGCAGCAGCGCGCCCTTCACACCCTCCGGAGCCGCCTCGTAGGCGGCCAGGATCTCCAGCTTGTACTTCGCGGTGAACCTCCGCCGTCGGGCCCGCTCGGGCACCTCAGGATCAGGCCGTTCCGTTCCAGCGTCAGACACCCGACCAGGATCTCTGATCCCGGTCGCCGCGACCAACGTGGTCACCTTGTTCGTCATCTCGGGGAAGTTCTCCATCCCCACCCTCGGGTCACTGATTGTCAGGGGGCGAGTGCCTCAACCCAGGTTGACAGAGAGGGGATTTAGCCCGTGACGCACCGGGTTTGAGCATGGATGCACCCAGCGCCCATGTTGCCGCCCACACACAGCGGTATCCGTATCAGTGAACAATTACTTTCCTGGGAGCGTCGAGAAACTGTTCGGCAACTAACAAGGCAACGACTAACGCCACCAGAACGGCAAGTTGAACTACTCCGGATACGGCAAGTCCCAACGGCACTGTGCCAAGCGCGAGTGCGGCTGTTCCGGCCTGGTATCGGATGCGACCGATCCGAAGCGCTCGGCGGAAGGCGCTGTCACCGGCGAGGAAGAGCGCTACCCCGCCGGCCAACGCCATTGCTGCTCCAGCAGGGAGGCGCTCGGCGGCGTGGCCGACCACCGCTTTGATCCCAGCTGCCATGACGATCACACCAAGCAGTAGCGGGATGTGCGCGTAGAAGAACGCGGCCAGCGCTAGCGTCGGCCGCTGTTGTACATCCGCTGCGGTCAACGACTGCTCGGCGCATTCCGCATCGCGGCCAAAGTACGTCCACCACAGAGCGGCCACTAACGCCAGCGCAAGCACCGCCGTCCCGGCCAGACTGGTATCGAGGGGTAAACCCGCTGCGCCGAAACCAATCGCTACCACCGACTCGCCAAGCACAATGATCACCAGGAGTCCGTGCCGCTCCACGAAGTGTGCTGGTTGAATGCGGAAAAGCCCGGTCCGGGTGAGGAACGGTGTAGAGACCAACAGGGCCAGCGCGGTAATCCACAGCACATATCTGGCCGATCCCGATACCAGACCAGCCACCAGTACCAACGATGCAGCCGTGACATTGAACGGCGCGACCCAGTAGATGCCTTTCACCGAGCTGGTGTTGGCACTCTGGGTGAACAAGCCAGTGTGAACCAGCGTGACGAGCAGGTAGCCGAATCCGAACATGGCCCCACTGCTGGCAAAGGCGGCAGGGATCGCCAGAGCGATCACCAGAAAACCGGCCATTCCCACCAGCAACAGTAGCCGCCGCACCGGCCGGTTGGGTGCTACCGCGTTGGAGAGCCAGACGTATCCCCCATAAATCCACCAAATGACGCCGAACATGAGCAGGAGTCGAATGAGACCGCGCCCGGTCGGATCAGCAACGAGCACAGTGGTCAACTGGGTGATAGCGAAGACGAACACTAAGTCGAAGAACAGTTCCAGCGTGGAGACTCGTGTGATGGGCTCGTAGGAGTGGTTACTGCCGTCGACGGAACCGCTCTCGATGGGAGGGAGCGCATCGGCCATGTAATCATTGTGGACCAGGTGGCACCAGTCGGGCGAGTAGTTCGTGAAGCGGGTGAATATTCCGTCGCCCGGTTATCCGCTGCCTGGTGCTTCCGGGAAAACGCCGGGGAGCCCTTCCTGCCTACGTAACGAGCACCAGAATCGGTGTACCTACTGCGCGACCGGCAACCTTCGGTGGGTCGGCGGGCCCCCTTGGGGTTGTGGCTGATGGATAATGTCGTTACTGGAAACGGGAGACGAAATGGCGTTGCCAGGGTGCCTCAACGGCGCGTGGGGCGTAGTGCTGCCGAACGTAGGCGACCGCATCACGGTTGGGTATCCCGTCGAGCACCGCGAGGCAGGCCAGGGCGGTGCCGGTGCGTCCTTTCCCGCCGCCGCAGGCGATCTCGACGCGTTCGGTCTCGGCGCGTGCCCATGCCTCGCGCAGCGCGTCGGTAGTTGTGGGGCGGTCGGAAGGCAGCCAGAAGTCGGGCCAGCGGAGCCATCGGTTTTCCCAGGTAACCGGCGGCGGCCGGTGGCCCAGCAGGTAGAGCGCGAAGTCGGGCTGCGGGCCCTTCGGAAGCGGGTGTCGCAAGGCCCGGCCGCGGACGAGTCGGCCCGAGGGCAGCTGCAGCACGCCCGCAGCCGTGGGTTCCCATGTAGCGGTCACGGTACTAATTTAGCCGCCCCTGGCCTGCCCCGCATTTTCAGACCGCCCATTTTGCGGGCGCGTTGGTGCTCCTGTCGTTGTCATGCTGCAGTCGCATATTCGGATTGCCCCCGCGTCCTGGGCGCTTCCGAGAAACCACCTGAAGCGCCGTTAGTTAGCATGAGCCGTTATGGTCAAACAACACCACTCCAGGCCGGGTCGATACAGCCGGTTGCTGCGCTGGGGGCTGTCTCGAGATAGCCAAGCGGTGCCTCATCTGGTGGGCATGCTGGTGTCTGCCGTGGCTACGGTGTTGATTACGCGGGCGATTTTGGCCGCCACCGGCTATCCCCAGGTCGGTGGGAAGACTCTGCACATTGCCCACGTGTTGTGGGGTGGCCTGCTGATGATCCTGGCGATGCTGCTCCTGCTGTCCTTCATCGGGCCGGTGGTGCGCCCGCTGGCCGCGGTAGTCGCAGGTGTGGGGTTCGGGCTGTTCATTGACGAAGTCGGTAAATTTGTTACTAGCCAAAACAATTACTTTTACCGGCCAGCACCGGCGATCATATACGTGGTCCTCATGCTGTTGGCGCTGTTCATCAATGCCCTACATGGGCACCGACAACGCCACCGAGCCGAGTACTTGGCCGGAGCGCTGGATCAGACCATTGCTGGCGTGGCGGGCGGCTTTACTCGTGAGCGTCGAGCCGCTGCGCAGCAGCTCTTGGCCCGCGCATCGGGTGCTGTAGGTGCGGCGGAAACCACAGCGCTACTGGCTGCCATCCCAGAAGATCCCTACGAGCTGGCCGACCCGCTCCAAGCCGTCCGCACTTTTAAGCGCCGATTCTTTGATCGACTGGTGCGGCAACGCCTCGTTCGAATCGCGGCCGTGGTTGTGTTGGTGGTTGAGAGCGGTTATGTAGTGCAGGGCCTTGGAGCCCAGCTCTACCATCGGTTGATCGGCGGAGGTGTCGATCTAGCCATAGTTCAGGCCAATTCGGTGAGCACGGCCATATTGCTGCTGGGCACGGCGACCGCGACTGCGACCGGTGTACTCGTAGTGATTGGCCTCATTCGCTTGGCGGTTAATCCCGCCGCTGCCTTCGGCTTTTTTCACCATGCTCTGTTGGTGAACCTGCTGCTCACGCGCGTCTTCCAGTTTGAAATACAGCAATTCGCCACCACGCTTTTTGTGGTCGTGGACCTGTTGCTGCTGGCTGTGGTGAGCGGCGAGCGAGCACACTTGCGCAGACGGCACTCTGACCACAATGTCACTGCCCAACAATAAGTTGAAAAGTGGACACAAATTCCAACGAACGTGAGGTAAACGTGACGATCCGGGCTGGCGGTCGTAGCCTGCGACGCGTCGTCGCGGTCATGCTCGTTCTGGCGAGCCTGGCAGCGGGCTGTACCGATAACGGATCGGCACGAACGCCGAAGCGACCCGATCCGATTGCTGCTGCCATGTCTGCAATGACTATGGAGCAGAAAGTTGGACAGCTTTTCGTCGTAGGCGTCTCCGGTGCTTCGGCGCAGGATTCCAGTATTCAGAACGCCAAAAACTACGGATCGGACCTAGACACGCCCGCTAAAATAGTTGCCCGATACAACCTAGGCGGCGTGATCTACTTTCGCGACAGCGGCAATTTGGTAACTCCGCGTCAGACCGCGGAGCTCTCTAATGGCTTGCAGCGCGCCGCCACCACGTCTGGAGCCAAGCTTCCGCTGCTCATCTCCGTGGACCAGGAGAGCGGCAGCATCGACCGGGTGCGGGCGCCTGCCACTGTGTTACCGGGAGCCATGGGGCTCGGCAGCACGTATGTGAGTGCGAGCCGAGGAAATAAAACAGCCGACGCCACAGCGGATGCACGTCAGGCTGCTGAAATCACCAGCCGGGAGCTTCGCGCCATGGGGATCAACGTCGATCATGCGCCGATCGCCGATGTCAACGTCAACCCCGACAATCCGGTGATCGGGAGCCGCTCGTTCTCCTCCGACCCCGATGTGGTGAGCACGCTCGTGGCCGCACAGGTCGCCGGGTTTGAGGGCTCCGGTAGCGCCGATCAACTGGTTTCTGCTACCGCGAAGCATTTCCCTGGCCACGGGGACACCAACGTCGACAGCCACACGGGCATTCCGGTCATAAACAGTTCCCGGCAAGAGTGGGAGCGGATCGCCGCGCCGCCGTTCAAAGCTGCGATCAAAGCCGGTGTCGACTCGATCATGACTGCCCACATCGTGATGCCCAAACTCGACCCTTCAGGCGATCCGGCGACGCTGTCTAAGCCAATCCTCACCGGTTTGCTGCGACAAGAACTCGGTTTCGACGGTGTGGTCTTCACCGACTCGCTTTCCATGAAAGGTGTGCGTGACAAGTATGGCGATGCCCGTGTTCCGGTGCTGGCGCTCAACGCTGGCGCGGATGTGTTGCTCACCCCGCCTGATTTCCGTGCGGCGTACGACGGTGTGCTCAGTGCAATCCGCTCCGGTGAGCTCAGCCAGCAGCATGTAGACCAGAGTGTTCGCCGAATCCTGCGGTTGAAGATTAACCGGGGAGTGTTGAAGCATCCGGTCACCGATGTGGCAAGTGTCGACCGCGTCGTGGGAACAAAGGACCACCTTGCCGCCGCGCAGCGGATCAGCGATGACAGCATCACGCTGTTGCGCAACGACGGTGCCATACTTCCTCGAAAGCCTGGTGGAAAGGTGCTCGTCACTGGGTGGGGCTCGACGAGGTACCCGAGCCAGAAACACACTACTGCGCTGCTAGCTGACCGCATCGCCGCGCGTGGTGTGAGCGCACGTGCGGTGGCCACCGGCGCGCAGCCCTCAGCTGAACAGGTTAAACAGGTAGCCGCGGCGGAACGAGACAGCGACCTCGTCGTGGTGCTCACCAATCGTGGTGCTTCCACCGACGATGGTGCGGCGCAGCACGCGTTGGTGACCGAGCTGGCCAAAACAGGTGTGCCCGTCGTGGGCGTCGCGGTAGGTGAGCCCTATGACGCCGCCCAGCTTCCGGGCTGTGGTGCCTGGTTGGCGAGCTATGGCTCCTCGGAACCAACACTGGAGTCAATAACTAAGGTGTTATTCGGCGAGCTCAAACCGACTGGCAAACTTCCGGTCTCGATCCCGGCGCCGGACGGTAAAGGCGTTGCTTACCCCTTCGGGCATGGTCTGAGCGATTAGCTCGACCGAATCTTGGCGCCGCTTTTTCTGGTGCTTGCGGCTAAACCCATACCTATTTCAGTTGGACCGACATCTTCACTTCCTTTTCCACGCCGTAGCGGACTCCCGCGTGATCCCAATACTCCGCCATTCCTCGAATAGTGCCACAGGAAGTTGGGCGGGGTTCCTGGCGTATCCACCAATGTCGGTGCGGTGCACACTGGCACTCGGGCTGGCCGAAACAGGCATGCCCGTTGTCGCGTTGCTATCCCCACAGCGTGAGGCTAGCCCAATAGCCCAGTGCCGCCGCGCCTAGGCCGCCAAGCACGTTGCCGGCGATGTTGAGTACGGCCAAGCCGCGGTGCCCTTGCTCTGCCAGCCGGATCGTCTGATGCGCGAATGTGCTGTACGTGGTGAGACCGCCACACAGCCCAGCACCCAGCAGCGCGGCTGCCCCTTCGGACAGCGATTCCGCCGCTGCTACCAGACTCCCCAAAATCAGCGAGCCGATGACGTTAACTACGAGGATCGCCCAGGGAAATCGGGAACGCAACCGCGTGTGCACCACATGGTCAAGCGTGTATCGCAGCGGCGCGCCGATGCAGGCGCCAAGCGCTACTAGCGCCGCTGTCACCGTTGTCGCTCGATTCGACCGGTGGTGATTCGTCGGGTCAGTAACTCAGCTAGATACAGCGCCGCCAGTGCTGTGGTCACGGTAGCTATGGCGTATCCGACGCCCAAAACGATATGGCCGCCGCGCAGCAGCTGCACAGTTTCCACCGAGTACGCCGAAAACGTGGTGTAGCCGCCGAGTACTCCGGTGGCTAGCGCTGGTCGCCACAACGAGTGTGGCCTTGCGCACACCTCGTCGATCAGCACCAGCAGCACACCGATGAGAGCGCAGCCGCTGACATTGATCCAGAACGGTGCCCACGGAAAACCCGGCTCAGTGGGCGGAAACCATTCGCTGATGCCATAATGCGCGAGCGCTCCCACCGCGCCGCCGACCGCGACCATAATGACGGCGCTAGGCCGTAGGCGGTGTGCCGCGGGGGGATTCCTGTGCTCGGAGCTCATGTTCCAGAGTTAACGTGTTCAGTGTCGATACGGTTGATTAACCGCGGTTACGTGGGGAGCTTGTCGGCGAGGACATCCACTTTGACGATACTGGGCGACCCAGCGAATAGGTCGGATGCCATCAGGGCTTCGGCCACTGGACCCGACAAATGCGCATCCCGACCTGCGGCGTCATGGAAGGCATCGAAGATGCCGAAGGTGGACGGGCCCATCCGGACACCGAACCATGCCACCGTGCCGGGTTCTTGTGCAACGAGCGCTTGGCCCGCTTTCAAAAACTCCGCGACCTCGTCTTCCTTGCCAGGCTTGGCTTCTAGCTGCACTAATAGACCTAGTGTTGTCATTGTTTCCCCTAAGGTTGCTGGCGTGGTCAACCCGTCCAGTATGCAGCGGGGCGCCAAGAGCGCTCCCCGCTGGCCCGCTACTAAGCGCTGACGACCCCGACCGGGCAGCTCAGTCCGTTAGGGCCGTGATTGCAGTAACCGCCGGGGTTCTTATCTAGGTACTGCTGGTGGTAATCCTCAGCTAGGAAGAAATTAGGCAGCGGGGCGATCTCCGTGGTGATCAGACCATACCCGGCTGCGTTGACCACCGGTTGAAAAGTGGCGCGGCTCTTCTCTGCGGCGCTGCGTTGCTCCGGCGTGGTCGTGTAGATCACTGACCGGTATTGCGTGCCGACATCGTTACCTTGCCGTGAGCCCTGCGTGGGGTCGTGGTTCTCCCAGAACACCTTGAGTAGTTGTTCGGCGGAGATCAGAGTTGGGTCAAACACCACCTGCACTACCTCGGCGTGGCCGGTGGTTCCAGCGCATACCTGCTGATAGTTGGGGTTCTCGCGGCGCCCTCCGGCATAACCGACTGTCGTGCTGTAGACGCCGGGTAACTGCCAAAAAATACGCTCAGCGCCCCAGAAACAGCCCATGCCGAACACCATCACTTCGTGCCCTGGCGGCCATGGGCCCGCCAAAGGGGAGCCCAGGACTGTGTGGTGCACGTCAGATGTTGGGGGTACAGAAGTTGGGGAGGCAGAAGTTGGGGAGGCAGGAAGAGCCGCGGCATCAGACTTGCGATGGAAGAACATGTCACCAGCCTAACGAGTGTTGTACGTCATAGGTCGTACGTCATAGTAGGTGCCGAGGGCGGTAAACGTCCGATTCGACGTAGAGTCTGTTGTGTGACCTTAAACCCCATGAATTCCCGTCAGGTGACTCCTGACGATGTCCAGAGCTCGCACGGATTCAGTACGCTGGCGATCCACGCCGGGCAGGAACCAGATGCAGCGACTGGCTCGGTCGTCACCCCGATCTATCAGACTTCCACGTTTGCTCAAGATGGGGTCGGTGGTTTGCGCGGTGGCTACGAGTATGGCCGTACCGGTAATCCTACCCGCACCGCGTTGGAGGAATGCCTTGCTGCGCTGGAAGGTGGCGCCCGAGCCTTGGCCTTCGCCTCCGGCCTAGCTGCTGAGGACACGTTGCTTCGCGTGATCACCAAACCAGGGGGGCATCTGCTGCTCAGCGATGACCCGTACGGTGGGACTTTTCGTCTGGTGGACAAGGTCTGCAAGCCTTGGGGGCTCGATTACACCATCGCCTCGTTGCGTGACATGGATGCGGTTGCACGAGCCATCACTCCCCAGACCTCGGCAATTTTCTGTGAGACCCCCACCAATCCGCTGTTGGGCATTGTTGATATTGCCGCGTTGGCCACTGTGGCACATGACCACGGTGCGTTGCTGATCGTGGACAATACGTTCGCGTCGCCCTACCTACAGCAGCCGTTAGCGTTAGGTGCCGACGTTGTCGTGCATTCCGTGACCAAATACATCGGCGGACATTCTGATGTGGTGGGCGGAGCGCTGGTGACGTCGGACACGCAGCTGGCCGAGCGGTTGAGTTTTCACCAAAACGCGATCGGTGCCATACCGGGTCCGTTCGACTGCTGGCTAACGCTGCGAGGACTCAAGACACTCGCGGTGCGGATGGAGCGGCATTGTGACAACGCCGAACGAGTCGTTGCCGCGCTGACGAACCACCCGGCGATTGCTAGCGTGCTATACCCAGGCTTGGCTCAGCACCCCGGTAACGAAGTCGCCGCCAAGCAGATGCGACGCTTCGGCGGCATGGTGAGCTTTCGACTGCGCGATGGGCGGGATGCGGCGTTGCGGGTTTGCGAGCGCACCTCGCTGTTCACCCTCGGTGAGTCGCTTGGGGGTGTGGAGTCGTTGATCGAACATCCAGCGCACATGACACATGCCTCTACCGCGGGCTCGTCCATTGCGGTCCCGGCCGATTTGGTCCGCCTATCGGTGGGAATTGAGGACGCCGACGATCTAATCGCCGATCTTCTCGATGCGCTGGACTGAAATCGCGTTTAGCCAAAGGGTTGGGTGACCATCAGTACGGTGACTACGATCAGCAATACTGCGCTGGTGCCGCTGGCGGCGGCAATCCGACCCCGTTGATCTTGCAGCTGTTCGCGGGCAGTGCCGTGTGCTATTACGCGTGCATCAGTGATTTTGCGTAGCTCTTCCGGATCAAGCTGACGGGCTGTGGGCTCGGCGCCCTCGGCTTGTTCCTTACGTTCTTGCTCAGTGTCTGCCTCGATCATGCGTGCGGATTTATTCAGCGCCGGTACGCTGATGAACAGTGCCAGGGCTAGTGCGATCAAGAACAGTGTGCCGGAGATGGTGACCCACGGCGTACTGAAATCGGTGTCTTTTGAGTTGGCGACAACGATAAGACCTAGTCCAAAGGTGATTAGGGAGAGTAGCGCAAACTGCATCGTGGTGCGCCCGGCGTTTTTTAGCCCGTTTTCATCGCGTTCCCGCAGTGCGCGCAACCCGGTCATCGGAGCTAGTAGCAGTGGTCCAGTGAGCATTACAGCTGCTACGACGTGCAAAACCAACCAAAATGTATGCATGTAACTCACCGTACTCGTCGCGGTGCTGGGGAGCAGCTACGGCACGCGGTGATAAAGGTATCCACCGCAGCTGTTATTGCACAGGTATCTCATGGCACTATCGGGCTATGTCACAGGCAGCGTCACTACAGTTTGATACAGCTCTTGCCCCGCAGCACCCCGAGCCGGTGCACAAGCTGGTGGGCATAGACGACATCCGCGCCGCCCGAGAACTGCTACGGGGAGTGGTGCGTGATACCCCATTGACTGAATGCGCTCCTCTGTCGACCAAGCTCGGTGGTCCCGCCTATCTCAAGTGCGAAAATCTGCAGCGTGCAGGTTCGTTCAAAGTGCGGGGTGCTTACGTGCGCATGGCGCGGCTGTCAGACGCCGAACGTGCTCGAGGGGTAGTTGCCGCTAGCGCTGGAAACCACGCGCAGGGTGTCGCCGTAGCAGCTAACCTTTTGGGTAGCCATGCCACGGTGTTCATGCCGCAGACAGCTTCGCTGACCAAAGTAACCGCGACAAAGGCGTACGGCGCCACCGTGCGGCTGATAGGTGTCTCTGTGGCTGACGCGCTCGTTGCGGCAAAGGATTTCGCTGAGCAAACCGGCGCGGTTTTTATTCATCCGTTCGACCATCCGGATGTGGTTTCTGGGCAAGGGACGATTGGCCTAGAGCTACTGGAGCAATGTCCCGACCTTTCTACGGTGCTCGTAAGCATGGGGGGTGGCGGCCTCATGTCGGGCGTCGCGGTGGCACTTAAGGCGCTGCGGCCAGATATTCACGTGGTGGGCGTGCAGGCTTCGGCCTCAGCGGCGTTTGTCAAGTCTTTACAGTTAGGTCAGCCCGTAACGTTGAAAACCACGGCAACGATTGCCGACGGTATCGCGGTGAATCGACCGGGCGAGCTGACCTTCGCGCACGTGCGGGAGTTAGTCGACGATGTGGTCACAGTCTCCGATGAGGACCTGGCGCGAGCATTACTGTTTTGTTTCGAGCGTGCGAAACTCGTGGTGGAGCCCGCCGGCGTTGCCGGCGTTGCCGCGATGCTGGCCGATCCTCGTCGGTTTACGGCCCCGATTGCCACGGTTTTAACCGGCGGTAACATCGATCCTCTGCTGATGCTGCGGGTGATCGAGCACGGTCTGGCAGCGGCGGGTCGGTACTTGTATTTGATGATTCGCGCCACTGATCGCCCCGGTAACCTTGCCTCGACGCTGGCGTTGCTGGCTGAGCAAGGGGTCAATGTGCTCGACGTGGAGCATTTTCGTCACGATTCGCGGCTTCGGCTAGGCGAGGCCGTGATTGCCTTGTCGGTAGAGACTCGAGGCAGTGAACACTCAGAGCAGCTGTTGGAAATCTTGCGACATGCGGGCGTCTCCGTGATGTTCCCAGCTTAGGAGCGGCCGTCAATAGATCCCTGCCGTCGTTCTCGTCGCCTTACCTACCTTCGTAGGCGGCGGCTCCTGCGGCCTTGGCAGAAACCTATTGGCGGCCGCTCCTAGAGGCTACGTTGGAATATAAATTGTCAGACCCCCCGACTAGCGTTATGCCTACATGCGTGACATGGAGGTGAAAGTGGTGGCTTCAAGCGGCACTACCGCGGCCATTGTCGTTGATGACGTGGTGATGAAATTTGGTAAGACGGTTGCTTTGGATGGCCTGAGTTTCAGTGGAGATGAAGGCAAAGTACTCGGTGTGCTGGGCCCCAACGGCGCCGGGAAAACCACTGCGGTCCGCATTTTGTCCACGCTGCTGCGGTCCGACAGCGGTCGTGCTTCGGTCTGTGGAGTGGACGTAGCGCGTGACCCGTACGGTGTGCGCCAGCTCATCGGCTTAACCGGTCAGTATGCCGCGGTGGATGAGTTTCTCACCGGCTGGGAGAACTTGGAAATGGTTGCTCGGCTGTTTCGGTTGAGCCGTAAGCAGGCCAAGGCCCGCGCAGATGAACTATTGGAGCAGTTCGACCTTGCTGAAGCCGGTTCTCGCCCGGTGAAGACGTATTCCGGCGGTATGCGTCGTCGGCTTGATATTGCGGCCAGTCTGGTCGCCAAGCCCAGGGTAATGTTCCTTGACGAGCCCACGACCGGGCTAGATCCGCGTAGTCGGGTCGGTATGTGGTCGGTGATTAAAGAGCTGGTGCAGCAAGGTACGACTATGCTGCTCACTACGCAGTATCTTGATGAGGCCGATCACCTTGCCGACAGCATTGTGGTGATCGATCACGGCAAGGCGATCGCACGCGGCACGTCGGACGAGCTTAAACGTCTCGTGGGCGGAGAGCGTCTAGAGATTCGAGTCCCCGACCCTTCGCAACTGGCGGCAGCCGCTCAAGCGCTTGCCGTGGCAGCGAAAGAGACCCCCACTATTGATGAAGATTCAGGCTGGCTTCGAGTCTCGGCTCCTCAAGGTGCCGCTGTGCTACCTGACGTGGTACGCGAACTTGATGAGGCCGGCGTGCGCATTGAGGATCTGGCGATTCACCGTCCTACTTTGGACGATGTTTTCTTCTCCCTTACCGGTCGAGCCACCGAAACCGATGTCGAAACCAAGGCCGGTAAAGGTGCGCATACCCCTAACAGTGTACGTGTAGAGGAGTCAGCATGACCACCGCAGCGCTGCCCAGTTTGGATTTCATTCCGATGAGCCGGGGCTCGGTAGGGTACCGAGCGAAATGGTGGCTTTCCGACGCATGGGTGATCACGCTCCGCAACATGCGGCGCGTACGAAGCCAACCCGATATTTTGGTCGGAATCACGCTACAGCCAGTCATGTTCATTGTGCTGTTTCGTTACGTGTTCGGCGGGGCGATCGGCCAGTCAGTGTCTGGCGGAGATTACGCACAGTTTTTGATGCCCGGCATTTTCTTGCAAAGCGTGGTGTTCGGATCAATTTTCACCACCGGGACGGGAGTAGCCGATGACATGAAACGCGGTGTCATTGACCGTTTCCGTTCCCTGCCAATGTCACGAAGTTCTGTAGTGCTCGGCCGTACGCTCGCCGACGTTGGGCTCAACGCGATCAGCATCGTTGTGATGATTGTTGTGGGCTTGCTGGTGGGTTTCCGGTTTGAAGGCGGCGTCAGCGGGGCAGCGCTGGGCTTGTCACTAATGTTGTTTATCGCTTTTTCGTTTTCGTGGCTTGCGGCGTGGTTAGGGCTGGTGGTGCCCAGCATCGAGGCTGTGCAGACAATTGGGTTCCTGTTCGTGTTTCCGCTTACGTTCGCTAGTTCGGCCTTTGCCCCGGCAGGAACCATGCCTGGTTGGCTGCAGGTATTTGTTAACCACAATCCGATCACCTATGCAGTCGATGCGATCCGGGCCTGGTTTAACGGTAGTTCGCCGGGCACTTCCGCATGGTGGGCGCTGGGCTGGTTTACTGTCATCATGCTCGTATTTATGGTGTTGTCGGTTCGGAAGTTCCGCAACGCAACGACAAAATAGCTGGAGTTTTTAGGGAAAACGTCAGAAAAGAAAGCACCGGAGCAGCGTTTTCAGGGAAATGTCAGTGCTAGCCGTGAAAGGTTTGCAACTCCACAATGGTAGCGTGCAACGTGTTGCCGTTGGGCGCGGTGTAGGAAACGGTGTCGCCTTCGGAACGGCCGACCAGCGCTGCTCCCAGCGCGGACTCTGGTGAGTAGACCGTTAGGTCAGTGGTTGCACCGATCTCTCGCGAACCCAACAGAAATTTCTCGGTGTCATCAACCTCATCTCCAGTATTAGTGACACCGTCTGCATCGAATCGCACCGTTACCACCACTCCCGGTTGCACGGTGGTCGCTGACGTAGGCGCTTCGCCCACCTGCGCCGTGCGCAGCAGCTCCTCTAGCTGACGGATGCGAGCCTCCTGCTTGCCTTGCTCCTCTTTGGCGGCGTGGTATCCGCCATTTTCCTTTAAGTCGCCTTCTTCTCGCCGATCGTTGATCTCCGCGGCCATTGCCGGCCGCGCAGCGATCAGCCCTTCTAGCTCGGCCGCAAGTCGGTCGTAGGCATCCTGGGTGAGCCAATTGACGAGCGCCTTAGTGTGTAACACGGAAATCTCCTTCTACATGTGCATCTTGGCAGGTGGTCGTGATTTCGGTAATCGTTTGATTGAGCGCGCGGCGCGGGCGACCATGCGAGGCCGGCTTAGGGTCTACTCACCAGGTACACACCGCAGCACTTCACCGATTACAGCTCTCTTTCGGGTCATCAACGAGTAGGTCATCGTATCCGGGCCGCCTGGCGACAGAACCACCTGAGCTTGGCCGACGTCTGCTCCATCTCGCGAGCGAGCTCGGACAGTGCAGGTGACTGCTGAACCGGGGGACTTCCTGACCTCAAATTGTACTTGCACTTGGTGCTCGGACACCACATTGAACGCCAATACTCTGACGTGGATTACATGCGCCGAGTATGTTTGATACAGTCGCCACGCTACGGCGCCGCTCGCGGCGAGCACTGCGCACAGCAGGGTCGCGATGATCCTCCGCTGGTACCGTCGAGCTGCAACACCGTGTGCTGCCCGCCGCCGACCATAACGGCCGGGCGGAAACGTGGGGGCAGCCGGCGATGTTGCAGCCACTGCGTGCTGGTCAGTTGAAGCCATCGGAAATAATTGTGGCAGGTGTGCGATAGCGTACGCCAAGCGCCGCCAGCTACAACTCAAGGAGGCTTCTCGTGCCGCAGTGGCAAGCCCATGATGTGGCAAGCAACCCGCATCAGCAGTTACGGCTTATGGCGGTGCACGCTCACCCTGACGATGAATCAAGCAAAGGCGCCGCAACCATGGCGAAGCTTCTCGCCGAAGGTGTAGAGGTCACCGTAGTGACGTGCACTGGTGGGGAGCGCGGGGAGGTACTCAATCCGGCGCTAGATCGCCCAGAAGTGTGGAAGAACATCGCCAAGGTCCGCCACGCCGAGATGGAGCTAGCGCGAGAGGTCATCGGCTTCCGCCAGAAGTGGCTGGGCTTTGTCGATTCAGGTCCGTTCGCGGATACGTTGCCTGCTGACAGCTTTGCCGCCAAGCCAGCGCTGGAGGCCGCGAAGCCACTAGTGCGACTCGTGCGCGAGCTTAAACCGCATGTGATTCTCACCTATGACGAGGATGGCGGCTATCCCCATCCGGATCACATTATGTGCCATAAAGTGTCTGTAGTGGCTTTCGAAGCGGCGGGGGATCCGACGCAGTATGTGGGTGAAGGAGAGCCCTGGCAGCCGTTGAAGCTTTATTATCACATGGCTAGGACTCGAAAATGGCTACACACAATTCATGAGGCATTGCTGGCCGCGAGTCTGAAATCGCCGTACCACGAGTGGTTTGCTCGAGACGATAAGGCAATCGATAAGTTCAATCGGGTCACTACTCGAGTGGAATGCGGGGACTACTTTGGACTGCGTGATGCCGCGCTTCGCGCCCATGCTACTCAGATTGACCCCGCCAGTATTGGATTTGCTGCCCCGGTGGAATTGCAGCGAAAGCTATGGCCAACGGAAGATTATGAATTGGCCCGCTCGTTGGTGAACACTCAGATCCCAGAAGATGATTTATTCGCCGGAGTAGCGCAAGGGGTGTTGGCATGATTGCGGTTCCACTGGGTGCTCTAACTAATGCGCTAGCACGCTGGGAGTATCTGTCCGCCGGCCCATCGCCCGCGGGGAACGGTCAGCCGAACAACTTCGGTGACACCCTTAGCTCCGGCGTTGCCGGTCCCATCGCCGGAGTGGTGATCTTGTTGCTGGGGATCGCCACCGTGCTGTTGATCCGGAACATGAACTCTCGGCTTCGGCGGCTTCCGAAGTCGTTCGACAAGACGCAGGAGCAGAAGTAATGTTGTTCACAGCTGTTTCTGCGCCCATGGCCTACCCTTGGGTGAGTCATGTGGCGTTTTGACGAAAGCGAAAGGGGCGGGTAGCGATGAGTGTCGCAGCCTTGGGGCATGCTGGGCCGTGGACCATTGATGAGGTCCTTGAGTTTCCTGAGGATTGGCGATACGAGCTTGTTGATGGAGCTGTCGTGATGAACCCCGCTCCCAGTGCGCCGCATCAGCGCGTGTCGTTCCGATGCGCAGCGGCGCTCGATCGAGTCGCACCCCCTGGATTCGAGGTTCTTGAAGCGGTTAATGTCCGGATCGGTAGCCAGCGGCTGCTCATTCCGGATGTGGCTGTGGTGTCGTGCCCTGGTACTACCGAGATGATCATCGAGGCGGCACAGGTGGCGCTGGTTGTGGAGATTGTCTCTCCCTCGTCTACGTCAGTAGACCGGTTGCTGAAACCTTCGCTGTATGCCACAGCTGGCATCAAGAACTTCATCCGTTTGGAACTAAACAGCGAGGGAGCTGCCTCTGCTGTGGTGTACGAGCTAGCTGATGAAGTGTATCGCGAGGCCGCCACGGTGGAACCGCACGGAGTTTTACGCTTGACCAAGCCGTTCGCCGTCGAGATTGCCTTGGATGCACTCACACTTTCTCGGTCGTAATCTTGGTTTCAACCGTCAGCGCGCTCATTCAGCGGCGTGCAAAGCTATCACCGTTGCTGTATTGTGATATCTTAAATATCGTTAGTATGATATCACATTAGGCGGTGTAACGATGTCTCGTACGGTAATCGATATTGACGATGCGGCGATGGTTGAGGCAATGGCTGAACTTGGCACCAAAACCAAGGTCGAGACAGTCAACAGGGCATTGCGGGAGATCACTGATCAACGCCGAAGGCTGGATTTGCTTGCTGCGCTCGATGGTACTGACCTAGACGATCCCGAGGTAATGGCCAGGGCGTGGCGGTGACAGGCTTCTACCTGATCGATAAGTCGGCCTATACCCGCCGTCGCCAACCAGCTGTGGAAGCGGCAATCAGCACGTTGATAGTCAGTAACCAGGCTGCGACCTGTGAGATCATCGCGCTGGAGCTGCTGTACTCCGCACGCAATCTCAGCGACTACGAGCGAATCTCCCGCGACCTACACGCCTTGCGTTGGTTGACCACGACCACGACCGTGCTCACCGCCGCCCTGGAGCTCCAACACTCCCTAGCTCAGCGGGGTCAGCACCGCTTGCCCATCCCTGATCTGATCATCGCCGCGACCGCCGCGGAACACAACGCCGTACTGCTGCACTACGACCGCGACTTTGAGTTGATCGCCGCGACCACCGGCCAAGCGCAGGAATGGGTAGTACCAGCTGGCAGCATCGACTGATCCGTGCCGCGAGCCCTGTTCGCGCACTGCGTGAGGCGTTCTGAATCGATGCGTGTGGGCGTTTTCACAGCTCTAGGCGGTATTTTGGAGCATCTTTCGGTTTACCGTGGAGGGCAACCCCCACTTCCACGTGCCTTAGCCCTGGCGCGCTAAGGAGAGCACCTATGACATCGACTGCCACCGCTGAAATAGCTGGTCTTGAAGACCAGCCCACCGATCATGCCGGACTGCTGGCATGGGTCGGCGAAGTCGCCGAACTTACGACTCCGGAACGGGTGGTGTGGTGTGACGGTTCACAGTTGGAGTGGCAGCGGCTCACTGATGAGTTGGTCGAGGCGGGCACCCTGGTTCGGCTAAACCCAGTGAAGAAACCCAACTCGTTCTGGGCCCGAACTGACCCTGGCGATGTGGCGCGGGTTGAGGAGCGCACCTTCATCTGTGCTGAACGCGAGGAAGATGCTGGCCCCACCAACAATTGGGCGGCTCCGCAGGAGATGAAAGAACGCATGCGTGCGTTGTATCGCGGTTGCATGCGTGGGCGAACCATGTATGTGATTCCGTTCTGCATGGGACCGCTCACCGCGAAGCAGCCCATGTTCGGCGTGGAGATCACCGATTCGGCGTACGTGGTGGCCTCGATGCGCATCATGACCCGGATGGGTGCGGATGTGCTCGCGGCGATGGGGTCGGGGGAGAGCGCGGCAAAGTTTGTGCCATGCCTGCATTCGGTGGGTGCTCCGTTGCAGCCAGGCCAGGCCGACGCGATGTGGCCGTGCAACGACACGAAGTACATCTCGCATTTCCCCGAGACACGCGAGATCTGGAGCTTCGGCTCGGGCTACGGTGGTAACTCGCTGCTCGGCAAAAAGTGCTACTCGCTGCGAATCGCTTCGGCTATCGCCCGCGACGAGGGCTGGATGGCCGAGCACATGCTGATCATGAAGCTCACCTCCCCGCGGCGGCAGGTGCACTACATTGCCGCCGCTTTTCCGTCGGCGTGCGGTAAGACGAACCTGGCGATGCTAGAGCCCACTATTCCTGGCTGGAAAGTGGAGACGCTCGGTGATGACATCGCCTGGATGCGGTTCGGTGCGGACGGACGGTTGTATGCCCAGAATCCGGAGTTCGGTTTCTTCGGAGTGGCGCCTGGTACGGGTTGGGGGACCAACCCCAACGCGATGCGCATGATCGAGCAGGGCAATGCGCTGTTCACCAACGTTGCGCTTACTGATGACGGCGATGTCTGGTGGGAGGGTTACTCCGAGCAGAAGCCAGACCACCTCACTGACTGGAAAGGGCAAAGCTGGACGCCTGATTCTGGGCGGCCGGCGGCGCACCCCAATTCACGGTTCTGCACGCCGATCTCGCAGTGCCCAATTGTCGCTCCGGAGTTCGACGACGCGAACGGCGTGCCGATCTCGGCGATCTTGTTTGGTGGACGCCGGGCTACAACCGTCCCGCTAGTCACTGAGGCCTATGACTGGGCGCATGGCGTTTTTATGGGCGCCACATTGTCGTCGGAGACGACGGCCGCCGCCGCTGGCGCGGTTGGTGTGGTGCGACGTGACCCGATGGCGATGCTGCCGTTCTTGGGTTACCACGCCGGGGATTACTTGGCGCACTGGGTCGCCATCGGGGAGCGCAGCTCTACTGAGCCGTCCAAGAAGCTCCCCAAGGTGTTCTACGTC
>JBBSOC010000008.1:0-51578 GCA_038260095.1 Mycobacteriales bacterium
GACTCACGCGAGGACCTGGTAGCAAAGATGATGAACTTCATCAACCACCACAGCGCCACCGCCACGCCGTTCAAGTGGGTCTACGACGCCAAGCACACCGCCTGACCCACATTCAAGACACTTCCGCGCGGAACCACTAGCCATGCTCAAGGATGTCACCAGCGCTTGGGAGCGGGCTACTGGCAGGCGGGTGGTTTTGAAACTTCCCGCGGATGTGGTGCGCCTAGACGGTGCACGCTGGGGTGCCGTGTTGTCGACTGTGCGAGAGGGTTTAACCAATGTCGCCCGGCATTCCATCAACACTCAGGTGGAAGTGGAGGTCGCAATGACCGAGCCCAGTGGTATTTGGGTGCGGGTGACCGACTCTGTGCCGGATCCGGGTCTGCCGCGACCTCCGGCTCTCGGTGGTGGGCACGGGTTGGTCGGGCTGGCTGAGCGTGCGGCGCTGCTAGGCGGTGCTGCCGTTGCCCACACGACCCCCCAAGGGTGGCAGCTGGAGTTGTCCGTGCCGGCGTTGCCCATTCCGCCACAACCATCGGTACTCCCTGCCGATCACACTCCAGGACGATCGGCAGAGGGCTGCTAGTGATAAGAGTACTGATCGCCGACGACCAGACCTTGGTGCGCGAAGGGTTCGCTCTACTATTGTCGCGGATACCCGATCTAGAGATCCTCGCCACTGTGGCCGACGGGAACGCCGCTGTGCGCGTCGCGGCGACAATGCGGCCAGATGTAGTGCTGATGGATCTCCGGATGCCTTATCTGGATGGAATAGAGGCCACCCGGCGCATTCACCTACACGATCCGGGCATCGCCGTGCTGATCCTAACTACCTATCTAGACGATGCCACGGTGTTACCTGCGCTACGAGCTGGAGCTCGTGGCGTGATTGGTAAGGACGCCACACCCGACCAGGTTCGGGAGGCAATCGCAGCGGTGCACGCCGGTCATTCAGTGCTACCCAACAGCGTTCAGACGGCGATGCTGGCTGATGCCCAGGGTGGCCGTTCTCATGTTCGGGGTAGTTTGAGTCCTCGTGAGCTTGAGGTGCTGAGGCTGCTCGCCGAAGGAGCACGCAATGACGACATTGCCTCCAGGCTGGGTATTTCAATCGGCACGGTTAAGACACACGTCAATAATGTGTTCGCCAAGACCGGCGCTCGACTACGGCGAGACGCCATCGCCTATGCTGCGGCGCGCGGTCTGCTGGAAGGCATCACGCCCAGGCACGGTCACTAGCCCCGCGTCGCTTCAACTACATCATTGGAGAACAGGTCGGTTCAGCTAACCTTCCTGTTCCACAACGCTCGAAACAGACGGCGCGGGGCAATGGCAGATCAATGGTGCACCCGCGCGCTACCTGGACGGCTGCCTCGATGTGGACCTAGAATCCTCGGCACTGACCAACGCCCTGCCGGTGCGGCGAATGGGCCTGACGGTCGGCACATACGCTGCCGCCCTGGCAGCGTATGTGCGAGCTCTGGACCTTTCCGTCGAGCGGCTCGCCTCGAGCAGACTTACGTTCGCGGCGACGACCAAGATTCCCACCAGCGCTACAACTACACTGCTCCCGCCTTCGGGTTCACGTGTCAGCTGATCTACGACCATTCCGGCCTCGTCCTCGACTACCCCGGAATCGCCGTTCGCGCCGGATGACCCGCCCTTTGCGCGGACCGCGCTGCTGGACGGCACCTATCGGGAGGTCGCTTCCCGGCTGCCGGTGAACGCGCAGATCGTCTTCGACGACGCCGGGCGGCTGCACTTCGCCGCGCTGGAGCCGGAGCCCGAGACGGCTTCGCTGCTGGAGCTGCGGGCGGCGGTGAACGCGATGCTGCCCAGGGTGGACCTGCCCGAGGTGCTGCTTCAGCCCGGTTGGAAGAACGCAAGCATTCTCTGGCTGGCGTCCGGCGATGTCAGGATTTCCTGCATGCGTGCGGACATCCGGGCGGCAGCGCTGGTGCGTTCGAACATCTCGCGTTCGTATTCTTTGACGCCGGCGGGAAAGTTGTCCGGGTGCGCGACCAGCGCGAGGCCGAGCAGGGAGCCGTCGAGCAGCGCCATGTTGGCGCCCTGCCCCACGGGCGGCATCAGGTGCGCGGCATCGCCGAGCAGCGTGACGTCTGGCGTGGACGGCCAGTTCAGGCCGACCGGGAGAGTGGTGATCGACCGCGGCAGGACTGTGTCGTCGCAGGCGGCGATCAGTGCGGTGAACCGTGAGTCCCAGCCGGTGAACAGGTCGATCAGCCGCACCTGGGCGGCGGCTGGATCGCCGAACGGGATCCCACTGGTCGCGAACCAGTCCTCGGCGCTGTTGTAGAAGCTGAGGTAGATGCGTACGCGGCCGTCGCTGTTGCGCTGCGCCGACAGGGATTGTCCGTTGCCGAGCACCCAGTAGTTGCCGCGCCCAACCATCGCCGCGAGGTCGGGGTGGGTGTGGTCGATGTCGGGAATACCGAGCTCAACGACGTTATGGCCGGTGTGCGCTGGTCGGGCGTCGGTGAGCAGCTCGCGGACCCGGGAGTCCGCGCCGTCGGCGCCGACTAGCAGGTCATATGTCGCCCTGTTGCCGTCGGTGAAGTGCAGCAGGCCGTTGTCGGCGTGTTCGAACGCGTGCCCCCAGCGCACCATGTGTTCGGGAAGAGAGTCCAGCAGCAGGTTGCGCAGATCGGCACGGTCGACCTCGGGTCGCTCGAGTGGGGCGTCGTCGGGCGTGTCCTCCTGGAGCAGCAGGGTGCCGTCTGGCTCCAGAAGGCGCAGGTCCTGCCCTTCGGCGCGGGCGATCGCGTGGAACTGGTCGATCAGGCCGGCCTCGCGCAGCGCCCGCTGCCCGGAATGTATGTCGAGCATGCCGCCTTGACCGCGCGCGTCGCGCGACGGTTCACGTTCGTATACGGCAGCGTCGATGCCGTTCATGTGCAGCACCCGGGCAAGGGCCAGGCCGCCCAATCCGGCTCCAACGATGCTGATGGTCATGGTTGCCTCCGATTCACCGTATTGCCTGCTCGCGGGACATCGACCCGTAGTACGCATGGGCCACCACCGGCGGGGCGCCGAACGCGATCCCGGACTCGCCGATCACCTCGGCCGGGAACGTGGTCAGCTGGCCAGCCTCGGCCGGCCAGTGGTGACGGGTCAACAGCAGTCGTCGCCGCGCCAGGATTGGATGCCTTCCCATACCGACCAGCCGGCGATAGCCAAGCCGACGGCCGGGTCGATCCACCAGCCGCTGGGCCAAGCTGCAATGACCGCGAGCCCGGTCAGGACAGCGGCAGCTTGGGCGGCGCATAGGTAGTTCTGCACGCCCTCACTTGCGGTGGTGCCGGAGTCCAGGCGAGCGCCGAGTCGTCGCTTCGAGAACCCGAGGACGGGCATGACGATAAGACTGGACGCGGCGATGGCCATACCTAGCACGCTGACCGCGGCCCGATGGGCGGTGACCAGGTCATGGACCGCTTGGACAGCCACGTATGGGGCGAGTAGCCAGAAGCTGACTGCGACCGCCTTCTGCGCGGTGTGTTCGGCGGTGTCGGACAGTGTGCGCGTACCGGTGAAGCGCCACACGACAATGATGCTGGCCAGGCTCTCCACAACACTGCCCAATGCCCAGCCGATCAGGGCGATCGAGCCGGTCGCGGATCCTTGCCAGATACCGATGACACCTTCGATACCCATCCATACCAGCGAGAACCAGGCCAGGACTCGGGCCCACCGGGTGGCCCGCAACCAGCCCGTATCCGTGGCGCCGCTGCTAGTGTACCAGTCCCCGACGCACGCGGCGGCTGTGATGCTCGCGCTAGTGATGTGGGTGGAGTCGGTCACGACGGTTACTCCTGTGGGCAGGGGTTGATGCCGGTCTCGTGATGGGCGCGGCCGGCGGGTAACCGCACTCCACAGCCTCCACATCCGCACTCATGCTCAGATGACAATGTAACGTGGGTGGGATGCCCGGACCAACCAGTACTGCCCACCAGTTGGTACAGGCAGGAAGGATTGGTGGAATGCGGCGAGTTCCTCGGCGAGCACGCGGTGACCAGCGGCACCGGTTATCTAGTCGTCGGCCGGTTCGCTGGGGTCTCGCAGTGTCCGCTGCCAGTCGGTGGGTGAAGGTATAACGGCCGTACATGTTTAGTCGCCGGTCGATCAGGGGTGAGAGTCGGGCGGCGTGCTCATTAGGCATACGATGCGCAACTCGACGTCTAACCTTAACTCTAGGGTTAGAGATGTGGTGAGATCCCCGTTGGAAACAGGATGAAGGCAGCCGATGGAGCTCAAGGTCAAGCTGAGCTTAAGTGATCCAGAGCAGGCAGACGTTGAACGGTCACGCATAATCACGGTGCCCAACGCGCTGAGTATGCTAAGGATCGCCGGAGTTCCACTGTTTGCGTGGCTTATCGTGGGTCCTGCCGCCTACGAATGGGCCGCGGTTGTGCTTATAGTTAGTGGTTTCACCGATTGGTTAGACGGTTACCTTGCCCGTCGTCTGCGGCAAACTAGTCGGCTCGGGCAGTTTCTTGATCCGCTCGCTGACCGGCTCTATATTTTCGCGTCGCTGTTGGCGTTGCTTGTCTCTCAGATTGCGCCAATTTGGTTGGTGGCCGCGATTGTGGTCCGGGATGTGTTACTGCTATGCACAGGACCAATTTTGTTGCGCCGGGGGTACCGATCGCTAGCTGTGAATTTTGTGGGAAAAGCCGGAACAATGGGGCTACTCATCGCAATCCCGATGTTGCTGTTAGGTGCATCGCAAGTACCGCTGCATGCGGTGATAGCGACTGTCGCCTGGGCATTCGCGTTGTGGGGAGTGGCGCTGTACTGGGTGGCGGCGGCACTGTACTTTGCGCAACTACTCCAGATTATGCGCGGCACGCTTCCGTCAGCTTTGGATTCATCAAACGTGTAGCAAAGACACCGGACCAGTTCTGACCAACTAGACACTAAGGTAACTCCTATGGCTCACGCCTTTGCAACTCCACCGGAACTGCGTTATACCCCAGAACATGAATGGATAGCTCTACCGAAAGACCCTGGAGGGGGTAAAACGCTCCGGATCGGAATAACCGACTTCGCGCAAGATGCACTCGGTGACGTCGTGTACACCAATCTCAGTCCGGTCGGAACCAAAGTGATCGCCGGCGAGCCTCTAGGGGAGATTGAATCCACCAAAAGTGTTTCTGACATATATTCCCCACTCAGCGGCGTTATCGCCAACCTAAACCCTGCACTACAGGATCAACCTGAACTGATAAACCGTGAACCTTACGGAGAGGGTTGGCTGCTTGAACTGCGAGTGGAGGAGCTGGCTGGCATGGACGCGCTGCTGGATTCCACGGAGTATGGCAAGCTAACAAGTAACCAAGCTCAGTAACGACAAGTGAGGCATTTCACTATGGCCAGCAGCTCCGACCACTCTCAGGAGCGGGACACACCTCAGCTCGACACCACCTCCACTATGATGCTCGGTGCAATAGAGGAACTGGATTCCGACAGCGCTGTCGGTGCGGAGAATGCTCAACACGCTGCGAGTCTGCCAGCTAATGTCGCGTTGCTTATTGTGCGTCGTGGACCTAACGCAGGCAGCCGCTTTCTGCTAGATAACGAGCTGACGAATGCGGGGCGGCACCCCGAGAGCGATATTTTTCTCGATGATGTCACTGTTTCCCGCCGACATGCCGAGTTTCAACGTGAAAACTCAGTATTCACTGTACGAGACCTTGGCAGCTTAAATGGAACATACGTTAACCGTGAGCGGGTTGAGTCAGCAACGTTGGCCAGTGGAGATGAGGTTCAGATCGGCAAATTCCGGCTGAGTTTTTTGCTCAGTGCGGCCGCTGGGCGCGGTAGTCGTTCCGTGACGCGGTAAATCGGTCGAGATGAGTACCACAAGAATGAGCACGCCAGAGTGAACGTGGAACGTGCAGCTGTGCCCTCCTGTTCCAGCATCGGTGAGGTACTCGCTGAGCTGCGCACCGATTTTCCGGACACCACGATCTCCAAGCTGCGTTTTTTAGAGTCTGAGGGTCTGGTTGAGCCTGAGCGCACAGCCGCCGGCTACCGTAAATACTCTGACCAAGATGTAGCACGGTTGCGGTACGTGTTGACGGCGCAGCGAGACCATTACTTGCCGTTGAAAGTCATTCGCGACCATTTAGCCTCCATAGACCAAGGTGTGCTGCCGCGTGTGCAAACCACCCCATCTGGCAGTGAAACTGCTATGCCACGAATTCTGCGGGCGTTAGAGCCGCTCGCAGAGCTAAAAGGGTGCGCCAATAGGGCATCTGCCAAGGCCGCAGGAGCCGCCGCCTACGAAGGTAGGCAAGGTGACGAGAACACAGGCAGGGGCCTATCGGCGCACCCTTTAAACCGACTGGATGAACCAGAGGCCATAAATCCCCAGGCAGCATCTAAGCCCGCGGAGGACCAGTCCGGCTTACTCACCCGTGAGCAGCTAGTGGTCCTCGCCGGCATCGATGAGGAGCTGCTCGGGCTCCTAGAGCAGTTCGGCCTCCTTGCCGCCGACCGTGACGGCAGCTTTGCCGAGCATGATGTCGAGATTGCGCAGGCAGCGGTAGGGCTGGCGGGCTATGGCATTGAACCTCGGCATTTACGGGCATTTCGTGGCGCCGCTGACCGAGAAGTTGGTCTGTTCAAGCAGGTCATTGCACCGTTGGTACGTCAAAGCAAACGACGCGACGTATCTGAAGTTGCTGAAGGTGGTAGCGACCTGGCACGCGAGACGGCCACGCAGCTGTGTGCGCTCTCAGTGCAGCTGCATACCGCACTGACGCGCTCGGCGCTTCGTCAAATCCTCTAGCTGGTAATGCTCAACCCTGAATAATTCGTCGATCACCTTTCACTGGCGCTCGACTCGGCCGCGGCTTTGGTGACCTTCATACCTTCGTGGCTGGTGAGTTCATCGAGATACGCGGACACCGGGCCGAGGGTGATGAGACCGCTGCCTGCTCCGGCGAGCTCGACGACGGCCTGTCTGAGCGCAGTGAGCGAACGTTGCATCATGTCCTGGTCTCCCACAATGACGGCGGCGCGAGCGAGAAAACACCACAGAGCCTCGAGCATGTGGTCGGGCGGGGGTTCGGGAACTGTTCGGAGTTCGGCCGCTGCCCGCTGGTGCTGACCGGCGCGACTCGGACCGATCGCTTTGCTGACCTTTACCAGCGCCGTAGTAACAGGTGTTGCGGTGCGAGATCCCCCTTCGCTCAGTGTAGGTTCGGAGCAGGCATAAGGATTTGGCTAGATGTACGTGACAGTTAGGTCAAAGTCCTATGTGTCTGTGACATCGCTGGTGTTCAGGGGCCTCTCAACAGCTGGAGCGGGAGTGAAAGAGCTCAACGTGGTGGGCGTTCGGGTAGAGCTGCCCTCTAATCAGCCCATTGTCTTGCTGAAGGAGGTCGATGGCGAGCGCTACCTGCCGATCTGGATTGGACCGGCCGAAGCCACTGCTATAGCGCTTGTCTGCGACCCCCCGGAACATCCAGCGGCGCGGCCCTTGACGCACGATTTGTTCACCGACGTGCTCAAAAAACTAAATGCACCACTGCGTAAAGTGGAAATTACTGAACTTACCGAAAATGTGTTTTATGCCGACCTGTTGTTAGGGGAGAGACTCCGCATTAGCGCTCGGCCGTCGGATGCCGTCGCGCTCGCGCTACGTGCTGGTGCGGAGATCTTTTGTTCGGAAGAAGTACTTAAACTAGCCGGAATCCTCATTCCTGAAGGTCAAAGGGACGACCAGGAAATCGAGGTGGAGCGATTCCGTGAGTTTCTGGACAATATTTCACCCGAAGACTTCGCTGGGCCCAACGCCACGTCATAACAACTGTGCCCACGTCCGTCCGAGGCGTGGAAACATATAACGGATTAAAACTTTCTGCCATCATTGCTGAGACGGTCGCGAACTACATATGCGCCTAACGGTGGGTACAACCCCGACAGGTTGTGGTGTTGCGTGAAAGGGCGATGAAAAAACGCCAGCTTTGCCAGACACGCCGAGCCAACAAGTTTGACCAGCGGGCAACCTACGAATACCGTCAATCAGACTCGTCACTGACAGCAAGGAACGTCCGCTCTGGGCAGTCTCAGCGTTAGTTCGACGTAGCGCGAAACGCGAAAGGTCGTCAACACGTGAGCGAGCACCAACAGCACAACTCTCCGCTCGGGTATCGAGGCCCTACGGCTTGTTCAGCAGCTGGCATCACGTACCGGCAGCTCGACTACTGGGCGCGCACCAAGCTCGTTGAGCCTAGTGTGCGGGACGCGCGAGGATCAGGCTCGCAACGGTTGTACGCATTTCGTGACATTTTAGTACTTAAGGTTGTTAAACGCCTCTTGGACGCTGGAGTTTCGCTGCAAAATATTCGGACCGCGGTCAATCAATTGCATGCCCGTGGAGTTGAAGACTTATCGCACATCACGCTACTTTCCGATGGCACTACGGTGTATGAATGTACATCGCCGGAGGAAGTTGTTGACCTGCTGCAGGGCGGCCAGGGTGTATTTGGCATTGCGCTTGGCGGCGCATATCGCGAGGTCGAGGGCAGTTTGGCGCAGTTACCGGGAGAACGCGTTGATGGCGCCCCGCAACAGTCAGTCCCCAGCCGTGTTGGAGTCACCGATGAACTGGCGGCGCGCCGGGCACTTCGCGCCAGCTAAAGCTCATAAGGCCTGGGGTGCGCCAGCGTTAATGGGCCCCTGTCCGTACAGCCCAGAAACACCGGACGGCATACTGCAACGGTGACCACTTTCATGCCGTTGGAGAGCTCATTCGCAGACCGTCATATCGGCCCTAGCCCAGCCGATCTAGCCCACATGCTGCGCACCGTTGGTTATGACTCGCTATCGGAGCTGATGGTCGCTGCTTTGCCGCCAGCAATCATTGAGTTAGGTTCTAGTGAGGCTGCTGGACTACCCGAACCAGTCACCGAGTCGGCCATGCTAGACGAGCTGCGTCACATTGCGAACCGTAACCGGGTTACGGTGCCGATGCTCGGCCTGGGGTACTACGGAACGCACACGCCAGCGGTGATTGCACGCAACGTTATTGAAAACCCCGCGTGGTACACGGCCTATACGCCATATCAACCAGAAATCTCACAGGGACGACTGGAAGCCCTGCTGAACTTTCAAACCATGATTTCACAGCTCACCGGTGTCGCGGTTGCGGGCGCGAGCATGCTGGATGAGGCCAGCGCAGCAGCCGAAGCCATGACTTTAGCTAGGCGAGCCACACGTGCGGCAGACTCAGCGGCTTTCGTAGTGGACTCGGATGTGCTGCCGCAAACCATCGCGGTGCTACGAACCCGTGCTGAACCGCTGGATATTCCCATCATCGTGGCTGATCTGCGTAACGGCCTACCGGCCGGAGAAATTTTCGGTGTGCTCATGCAATACCCCGGCGCCTGTGGCCGAGTTGATGACCACACGGCGATAGTGTCGGCAGCACATGAACGCGATGCGCTGTGCATCGTAGCCGCGGACTTGTTGTCGCTGGCGCTGCTGCGACCGCCGGGCGAGATAGGCGCGGACATAGTGGTCGGCTCCGCACAGCGATTCGGTGTGCCACTGGGGTTCGGCGGACCCCACGCGGGTTATCTTGCCGTGCGGGAGTCGCTGACGCGATTCTTGCCGGGCCGCCTGGTTGGAGTGTCTCGAGACGCTGCCGGTGAGCCCGCGTACCGGTTGGCATTGCAGACTCGTGAGCAGCACATCAGACGCGAAAAAGCCACCAGCAACATTTGCACTGCTCAGGTTCTCCTGGCTGTGGTAGCCGGAATGTATGCGGTGTGGCATGGCCCTGAGGGGCTAAGGGCCATCGCGCGGCGCACCCACCAGCACGCTCTGACGCTTGCAGTTGGTCTGCGCGTCGGCGAGGTCACAGTAGAGAATGAGTGTTTTTTCGACACTGTGTCGACTCATGTGCCGTCACGGGCAGCACTGGTCGTGGCCGAGGCCGATCGGCTAGGGATCACCCTCCGATTAATTGACGCTGATCATGTGGGAATCGCCTGTGATGAGACAACGACGTTGGAACACTTGCATGCGGTGTGGCAGGCCTTCGACGTGACTGCGGTTGATCTGGTCGCACTCGATACCAGCCCATTGTTGGAAGCATTCGATCGCGGCAGTGCGCCGTTGACACATCCCGTTTTTCAGACATACCGCTCTGAGACTGCGCTTATGCGATATTTGCGGCGGCTCAGCGACTCCGACTACGCACTCGACCGCGGCATGATTCCGCTGGGCTCATGCACGATGAAGCTCAATGCTGCCGCCGAGCTAGCCCCGATCAGCTGGCCTTCTTTCGCCGCGATTCACCCCTTTGCTCCGACCGAGCACACGGCCGGCTATGCCCAGTTGATCGGTGAACTGGAGCAGTGGTTAGCGGTGCTCACCGGGTATGACGCAGTGAGCGTGCAGCCCAATGCAGGCTCACAGGGTGAGCTTGCGGGTTTGCTTGCTATCCGGGCCTACCATCGTTCTACGACACCATCGCATGAGCCGCCGCGTGATGTGTGCTTGATCCCGGCATCGGCACACGGCACAAACGCGGCGTCGGCGGTGATGGCCGGCATGCGAGTGGTGGTGGTGGCCTGCGATTCCAAGGGAAATGTGGATCGAGCTGACCTTGCGGTCAAACTCGCTGAGCACGGCCAGGCGTTAGCGGCGCTGATGGTCACCTATCCGTCTACTCACGGTGTCTACGAAGACTCGATCGACAGCATCTGCGAATCCGTGCACCAAGCCGGCGGGCAGGTCTATGTGGATGGCGCAAACCTTAACGCGTTACTCGGATACGCCCGACCGGGACGCTTTGGCGCCGATGTCAGCCACCTGAATCTGCACAAGACGTTCTGCATACCGCACGGCGGTGGTGGCCCAGGTGTGGGACCGGTGGCCGTACGATCGCATCTAGCGCGGTATTTACCTGGCCATCCCCTCCAGCCACAAGACCCAGCCTTTGGGGGCGCAGGCCCAGTAACAGCCGCACCCTGGGGTTCAGCCGGGATTCTTCCCATCGCCTGGGCATACATCCGCATGATGGGGGCAGCGGGTCTGGCGGCGGCTACCGGCACAGCAGTGCTAGCGGCGAACTATGTTGCATGTCGCCTCAAAGAACACTACCCGGTGCTTTACACGGGGCGAAACGGTTTGGTCGCTCACGAGTGCATTTTGGATCTACGCCCGCTCACTCAATCTGTCGGGGTAACAGCCGAGGACGTGGCAAAGCGGCTCATCGACTACGGTTTCCACGCTCCCACCATGTCGTTTCCGGTACCCGGCACGCTGATGGTGGAACCCACTGAATCCGAAGATTTGACTGAGCTCGATCGTTTTATTGCCGCAATGATCGCGATTCGCGCTGAAGCTGACCGGATTGCGGCAGGGGAGTGGTCGCTGGAGCAGAGCCCGCTGCGCAACGCTCCCCATACCGCGGCGATGCTTACCGGGCCATGGCCCTATCACTACGAACGGCAAACTGCAGTGTTTCCGCTCCCCAATGTGACCGGCGGTCAACCGAGCGCTCGGGCAGCCAAATACTGGCCGCCAGTCAGACGGATCGATAACGCCTATGGGGACCGGAATTTGGCCTGTTCGTGTCCTCCCGTCGCCGAACTCGGGGCATAGCAGTCTTGCCAAGTTAGGAGAACTTGTGGCAAAAATTTTTATCGCGCCACATCTTTAGGGTTCCATCTCTCACTCCATGCCCTATGCTCTTCGAGCATGATGGACAGCGCCCCCGCAGTTAAAGCTGTTGCCGCCAATGGTGATGACGCCCCGCTCGTTGAGCTCAAAAATGTCAACAAGTATTTCGGCTCGGTGCACGTCCTCAAGGACATTGACCTAGTCGTGCGCCGAGGCGAGGTCGTGGTGGTTATTGGCCCCTCCGGCGGCGGAAAGTCGACCTTGTGTCGCACGATCAACCGGCTAGAGTCCATCGATGAGGGAACGATCCTCATTGATGGGCAACCGTTGCCTATCGAGGGAAAGGCCCTGGCCAGACTCCGTTCTGAAGTCGGCATGGTGTTCCAGTCGTTTAATCTTTTCGCTCACAAGACAATTCTTCAAAACGTCACGCTGGGTCCGACTAAAGTACTCAAACTTTCCAAGGCGCAAGCCAAGGAAGAGGCTATGAGACTGCTGGAACGCGTGGGTATTGCTCATCAGGCGGAGAAGTATCCTGCCCAACTCTCGGGTGGCCAGCAGCAGCGCGTGGCTATCGCTCGAGCGCTTGCTATGCACCCCAAAGTAATGCTTTTCGACGAGCCAACCTCAGCACTGGATCCGGAAATGATCAAAGAAGTACTCGACGTCATGACAGACCTAGCCCGCGAGGGCATGACCATGGTTGTGGTGACGCATGAGATGGGGTTCGCGCGTAACGCGGCAAACAGAATCGTCTTCATAGCCGACGGCCAGATCGTAGAGGAGAACACGCCGGAAGAGTTCTTTACCAATGCGCAGAGTGAACGTGCGAAGGATTTTCTTTCCAAAATCTTGGTCCATTAATCCTCGAATTTCCTGATTCTTCAGAAGAAAGTATAGGTAACGGGCGTGCGAAAAGGTCGATATGGCGCGGCGCTGGCCGCTTTAGCTGCAGTGGCTGTGTTACTCACGGCGTGTAGTACCAAAAAAGACTCAAGTGTGGTCGAAAGGGCCAAGGAGAACAACAAGCTCACCATCGGGGTGAAGTTTGATCAACCAGGGATTGGATTGAAAAAACCCGATGGCAGCGTAGAAGGCTTCGACATAGACGTCGCAACGTACATCGCTAAACAGCTTGGTGTCGATGCCAAGAACATCGCGTGGAAGGAAACCCGGTCGGTCAACCGCGAATCATTCCTCCAAAATGGCAACGTTGACCTGGCGGTGGCAAGCTACACGATTAACCCGAACCGGAAGAAGAAGGTCGGCTTCGCTGGACCGTACTACATTGCCCATCAGGACATTATGGTTCGCTCGAACGACAACTCAATCCAGTCGTTTGCGGATCTCAAAGGTAAACGGCTATGCCAGGTGGCCGGTTCCAATTCCTGGGAGAACATCACCCGAGGCACGAATAAGCTGAACCAGAAGCAAGACGTCGTTCTCTTTCCGGCTAATAGCTATGACGAGTGCATGACAAAACTCAGAGGTAAAAGCGTGGATGTGGTCTCCACCGACGACGTCATTCTTGCGGGTTTCGCGGCTCGAGATCCACAGAATTTCAAGGTTGTCGGTGCACCATTCACGGATGAGAAGTACGGCGTCGGCATGAAGAAGGGCGACAAGAAGTCCTGTGAGGCCGTCAACATGGCCATAAAGAAAATGTATGAAGACGGCTCGGCTCAACGCTTTCTGGAAAAGAACTTTGGGGCCGCAAAGTTCAAATATGCGGACACTCTGCCTGCCTTTGAGCCGTGTAGCTGATTTCGTGCGGCGTGTGGTGCTGGTGAGTTCCGTTAGGTCTCACCAGCACCCATCCAACCGGTGGGATGGTTATGGACTGGAATAACTTCTACGACAAGCTGCTCAACTTTGGGCCGTTCCTCGAACATAGCAATGAAATCTGGTCCGGCTTCTTGGCCACTATCCGACTATCTGCGATGGCCGCGGTACTGGCGTTGGTCCTCGGCACACTCCTCGCGGCAATGCGTGTCTCACCTGTTTCGGTGATGCGTGCCACCGCGACCATGTACGTCAACACGTTACGCAATACGCCGCTTACCCTCATTCTGTTGTTCTGCGGCCTTGGGCTTCGGGACACACTCGGGTTTATGGCCCAGGCAGCCCCTACGGTCAGTGGCTATTGGCTAGCGGTCGCCGGGTTGTCCGCCTATACCGCGGCGTTTGTCTGCGAGACGCTGCGGTCGGGCATCAACACGGTGCCGATCGGTCAGGCCGAGGCAGCCCGATCAGTGGGGCTGCCTTTCTCGCAATCTCTGCGCCTGGTGATACTCCCGCAAGCATTTCGCGCAGTGATTGCACCGCTGGGAAGCGTGCTCATCGCCATGATCAAGAACACCTCCGTGGCGCTAGTGGCCGGCTACTTTGAAGCAACCGCAACGATGAAGCAACTGTTCGACGATGTAGGCGCTACCGTGCCCCTATTTTTCGGGTTCGCGATCGGATACATGATCCTTACTTTGCCAACTGGGCTGTTGTTCGGTTGGTTGGCTAAGCGAATGGCGGTGACCCGGTGACAGAGGGTTCAGTGCGTATCCGGCAGCCGCGGAAACAACAGGGATCAGTGCTCTTTGACGCCCCTGGACCACGCGCCCGCTGGTTGAACCGGGTTCTGGGCGTCGTGACCCCGATCGTCGTGCTCGGTGTCGTAGGTTTGTTTGTCTGGCAGCTCGATAGGAAGGGCCAATGGGCTTGGGCACTATGGGAGCCATTTACTGAGGCCAAGGTATGGCAAAGCTTCATCCTCCCGGGGCTGAAGAACACGCTGAGCGCAGCGGTGGTCGCGGCCGCTCTCGCATTGGGGTTCGGCGTCATATTCGGTTTCGGTCGACTCTCTGAGCGTAGATGGATCCGGATGCCGTGTGGTGCCGCTGTGGAATTCTTCCGCGCGATTCCAGTTCTCATCATGATCTTCTTTGCCCAAGCCGGACCGCCGGTGATCGCGGATGCATTCAACCGGTCTATTGAGCCCATCTCGGCCTTCGAGGCGGTCGTGATCGGCTTGACGCTCTATAACGGTTCTGTGTTCGTCGAAATTTTCCGAGCAGGTATCCGTGCAATACCAACGGGTCAGGCCGAAGCCGGGTATGCGATCGGACTTCGTAAAAGCGATGTAATGCTGCGGATTTTGCTACCCCAAGCCATTACCACGATGATGCCAGTCATCGTGAGCCAACTCGTGGTACTGCTCAAAGATTCCGCACTTGGCTACGTCATCGCTTACGAGGATCTACTCAATGCTGGCTTCGTGCAGGTAAAATCTAATTTTAATAATCTGATTCCCGCGGCGATAGTAATTACCGCCATCTATGTGGCTATCAACCTGACAGTTAGCTATTTAGCAGGCTGGCTTGAACGTCGCAGCCGACGTAGCCGCAAGAGCGCTGCTGTACCGCTCTCAACTGATACCAGTGCGCTTTTGGCCACTCCTTTCAGTAAGGGGCCGAACACATGAGACGCATAGTCATCTGCGGTGTCATAGCCTGCACTCCTAGGCTGAAGCCCATGACTGTTTTGCTCAGTGAGTCTTCATGCCGCCGCATGGCATGGTTCAGGTCGCGCAGGCGCGACCGAGCGGCCGTCGGGCAGTAGTTCGCCTGTATCGTCGAACACAATGACACCGTTGCACAGCAGATTCCATCCTTGCTCGGGGTGAAAAGCCACGATGCGAGCGGCTTCCCGATCAGCTGCAGCGGAAGCTGGACACAGTGGTTGATGCGGGCACATGATGTGCGCTCCTAGTACATAGCTGGCGTGTGGTTTCCATCACACACCATATTGTCTCCAAAAAGCTGCCGTAGCGGTACAAGACAGGCATTTAGGGGATAACGAAATGGATAATTGGTTACCAACAGGTACCGTTGCGTGCTGGTTTGGGCCAATCTGAATGGTCACATTGGTGGAAGTCGCGCGCTGGGAGTGGCGACTCCAGGATGGCGGCAATCCCGCGCAACTGCTGCAAGACTTTGTGATCTCGCAAGGTTTCTCCGCTCAGCAGCTAGCATCCCTAGGAAAAGGATACAATGCTGCGTTGGGGGAGAGTCAGCGCCACCGCTGTGCCGCGCTCCTGTTCTCCGCTGCAGGTGCCGCGCTGATAGCCGCAGCGCCACTAGGTTGCGCGGCTAAGCAAATCGCGGCGCCCAATCCTGCGTCGTTCAACCCAACGCCAGAGCTCCCCGATGTTGCGGTTGTGGTGTACGACGCGGCGCCAGCTCGCAGCGGTGCGTCGGTTGCCGGTGAGCCGCGTGGGGGTTACCGCATCGGGGCTTGGAAGCCCTCTTGGAGCCCAACTGAGCACAAGCAGGCGATCGAGCGTGTGCGCAGCGCGATTGCTGACGGAGAGGTGTATCAGGCCAATATTGTGGGGCATCTCAGCGCGCCCTACCAGGGTGACCCGAGCGCTGGACTACGCGCCGTGTCAGAGCTCCCTGGGGCGCGATTGGGTCAGCTGTTGACCGGGCACGACTGGGCAGTAGCTATGGGTTCTCCCGAGCTGCTAGTGCGGGCTACCAACGGAGTGGTAACTACCAAGCCAATCAAAGGCACTCGTCCTCGCACGGCCGCTGGACGCCGTGAGCTCGCCGCTTCAGCCAAGGAACATGCCGAGCACATCATGATCGTGGATATGGCTCGCAACGATGTTGCTCAGGTAGCCACAGTCGGCTCTGTGGTTGTGCGTGAGCTTTTCGTCGCACAGCCGTGGTGCGATTTGTGGCAGGCCGAATCCACGGTTCAAGCGGAGCTACGACCAGACGTGGGTATCTCTGATCTCCTGAGTGCGCTTTGCCCGGCCGCTTCGGTCACAGGGGCCCCGAAACTTGCTGCTTTGCGATTAATTAATGAGCTAGAACCGGTCGGCCGCGGACCCAGCATGGGAGCCATAGGTTGGCTTACTAGCACGAAACTCGAACTTGGGGTGAGTATCCGCACGATGGCCGCGGTTGATGGTCGGTTCCACCTGTGGGCTGGCGGCGGTATCACGTGGGGGAGCGATCCGGCGGAGGAGGTTGCGGAAGCCGAAGCAAAGTCTCTGCCTATTCGTCGCATCTGTACCATTTTGGGCGACAATGGGGTACACTGACACATCATGTAGTGGCTATGGCTCAGCGCCGCCCCGACTGATTGTTTTCCCACAGGATTGTCCACAGGATGATCCCCAGCTCAGCAGTGCCTAGTATCGGCACGCTGTGGATAATGCAGGTATGTGAAACGCTGCCCTTGTAAGGACTTATTAGCGTAGATTCGTCGCATGAGCGTGACTACTTCAGTGATGAGCCTTTTGCGGCCTAGCCAACTTGGCCCGCTTGGTCGAGTGATCAGTGCGATGCGGCCGCATCCACTACGAAATGACGCTAGGCAGGAAATCAGTGCGCTTCAGAATGGTCTCAAGGCGTTCGCTGCACGATACGGCCTCGACGACTCGTCAACAGATGCGGGGGAGCGGGCAACGAACTCTGCCACGCCGCCAATCGAAGATCACGAACTCGACGAGCAGCTGCGCGGCATACTTGAACAAGCGTTTGCCTATCTAACAGAGCTGGAGGCCGGCAAGCTCCCACGTGAAGTTCCCGATTTCGCACAGCTAGTCGCAGATCTTGAGGACAGCGGCTCTGGGTCGCTCGCGAAGTTGACAGCTAGGGCCGAGCTTGCCGGCTTGCTCCGGAAAATTGACCTTCTGGACAATCACTGGCTCGCTGAGGCTCGTCGGAATCGCCGTCGTCGCAGACCACGAATGGCCCGTGACGTTAATCGCGACGACATTGATGACGCTGTGCAGCGACGACAGATTGAACCTGAGCCCTCACCCAGATCGCAACTTTCCAATGCACCCGATTCAACTAAGGTTGCTGAAGCGCTGATGGCACAAGCGGCGATACGCAGGGATGAACTTGCGTCGCGGCTCGAGCGTGAGCAACTTGAGGCTGAACGCGACGAGCTCGATGACGAACCTGCGAACGGTTACACGGCATTTTGGAGTCGTTACCGTCACGAGGCAACACTGCTGCTTATTGCGCTGGAATATGTCGGAGAGGGTGTCGAAGTCGCCACGCCAGCGGCGGCCGCCGAACTGCTAAAGTTGCCGCCTAACGTGCCACCACAGCAGATTCTGGAACGGCTTAGAAGCGAGTTCGAGGGGCGCTATCTGCCGTTTGGCACAGACTATGACGTCGCAATACTCGAGGCCGTGGCGTCGGGCATGCCCATCGCAGACGCTGTTTTGTTGTCTCAGCAACATGTGCTCAAAGCCAATGGGACTCTCAATACCACTGTCATGAGTGAACCCGAGCCAGCCGTGCGGGCACAGGCGGCCGTGCTGGAGCATGGAACACCGCCAAGCATTCAGGAACGTGCACCATGGCGTCCAATGGACCCGCTAGAGGTCGCTCGCGGCGCTCATAACGTAACTGTGCCCGAGCGATCGCTTGCGGGTGGCGCTGGTGGGGGAGAGTGACCTAGGTGGTTCGTGGAGCGGCAAAAGCCCCTGCTCTTCAATGGATATCCAATTTGCCCTAGGTATCTCAGGGTAGGTTGGGTGGCAAAAGCTTGATCCTTGCTTATACGCCTGCTATTCCGGAGACTTCAATATGGCATCTGAGGTTAGTGAAACTTTTTCCATTGGGGGAGACCTAGAGGTGCGCCGGCTCGGCTTCGGCGCAATGCGGTTGACCGGTGAAGGTATTTGGGGCGAACCCCGTGATCGGGCAGCGGCAGTCTCGACCGCGCGACGCACAGTGGAGCTCGGTATCAACTTCATCGACACAGCTGATTCGTACGGGCCAGGTGTGAGCGAAGAAATTCTCGCAGAGGCGCTATATCCGTACCCAGAAGATTTGGTCATCGCGACAAAAGCGGGCCTAGCTCGGACTGGACCCAATCAGTGGGAGCCGTTGGGTCGTCCCGAGTACCTACGCCAACAGGCGGAAATGAGTCTGCGTCGGCTGCGGCTGGATCGCATTGACCTGTTTCAGTTGCACCGTATTGATCCCCAGGTTCCGCTAGAAGACCAGCTGGGCGCGCTGCGTGAGTTGCAACAAGAGGGCAAAGTTCGGCACATCGGGCTGTCTGAGGTCTCGGTGAAGCAGCTCAGCGACGCCCGCAACATCACCGAAATCGTGAGCGTACAGAACTTGTTCAACCTCACCAACAAGCAGTCCGAGGACGTCTTGGAGTACTGCGAGGTGGAGAACCTGGCGTTCGTTCCGTGGTTTCCTATGGCTAGTGGTCAGCATGCCGGCCCCGACAGTCCGGTAGCCGATGTCGCTCGTGAAGTGGGTGCTACGCCCAGCCAAGTTTCGCTGGCCTGGCTACTGCGCCGTTCTCCGGTGATTCTGCCCATTCCAGGTACTAGCTCGGTGACGCATTTAGAAGAGAACGCCGCGGCCAGCCAGGTCTCGCTCTCCGACGAGCAGTTTCAGCGCCTGTCGCAGCTGGCCTAAAGCAAAACCGCCTAACTCGAGTAGTGTCTGTAGCATTCACCGTCCGATTGGAGGAGAACATTGGAAGGTGCTTACGGAGAAAGTATCTACAAACTCAGCCGTAAAGCGGCAAAAACAGACCTTGGTATGCGCAAGTTGCTTAGCCACTTTGGCTTGCAAGATTCCACTGATGCTGAGGTTGATGCCGCGATGGATGAGGCATAACCAGCAAAGAGGGGTCCAACCTCAGCTACTTGACATAATATACATTATCGGCACTAGGTATTTTTCACGAGACTTCGTCTTCATGGTTTTACGGGTAGCCTAAGCCTCATGCAAAGTCCGGCTAAAAGTATTACAGGCATAGAGCTTTCTCGACAGTTCTACGAGTCCGTCGTTCGACCTCGAATCACCGAGGCATTGGTGCCGCATGCCGCAGCGCTGTTGGGTGATGGCTCAGAAGTTTTAGGATTCGATGACGCCGTTTCTACCGATCATGACTTTGGCCCACGCTTACAACTGTTCTTGCCTCTAGGGTGTGACCCAAGGCCTGTAGCAGCGGTACTCGATGAACTTCCGGCTCAATTTAAAGGTTTCCCGGTCCGCTATCGAGATTCCGATAACCACGATGCCGATGTTCAACATCAAGTTGACATAACTACCGCGCCGGAATTCTTCATAGCGCTGCTAGGCGTCGATCCTTCCACTGGGATGAGCTTAGGTAACTGGTTATCTACCCCTACCCAAGTTCTCGCGACACTTACTGGGGGCGAAGTCTTCTTCGACCCCAGTAACCTTCTAGGCGATCGACGATCCGCCCTGCGGTGGTATCCCCCAGATGTCTGGCGTTACGTGCTTGCCACCGCTTGGCTCCGCATTTCCCAAGGAGAATCGTTCGTGGGCCGAACTGGCGCAACTGGTGATGACCTAGGTTGCGCGCTTGTGACAGCGCAACTCGTTCGCGATTTGGTACGCCTGACGTTTCTCATTGATCAACGATGGGCAGCGTACACCAAATGGCTAGGACGAGCTTTTACCGAGCTGCCACACTCCCCCGGCGTCGCCCCGGCACTGGCCACAGCGCTCATCGCCACCACGTGGCGTGAGCGCGAAACGGCGCTATGCAACGCCTCTAGCGCATTAGGCGAAGCGACGAATCAGCTAGGCCTTGCCAAGGCAGTTGATTCCGCGCCACGCCAATTCCACACTCGAGACATTCGAGTTGTCGGTGCGGAACGCTTCACGCAAGCACTCATCGAGGCGATCACGGATCGGCAGCTCCATAAACTCATTTATAAACTGGGCACACGAAGCGACGGCATGTCTCAGATACCTGGAGCTATTGATCAGGTAGTTGACAACGTCGATGTCCTTACGCATCCGTCCCGATGTGCTGCTGTGATGCGAGGCCTGTTGTGAAAGCTCGAGCCGTTACCAGATGGTTTTAAGGCTACTGACACTACGAGCAAATTCGTGGATTTTCCCATCTTTGGTAGCCAAAGGCACTGAAAGTTCCTGTGCGGTAGCGCACAGGATTCGGTCAGCCGGATCGCCATGGAAACCCACTTCACCAAGCAATGCTGCGCCAACTGCCGCCTGAGGAGTCAACGGTGCAAGCTCAATTTGTTCCTCGCGAAATAAGTCACGCATCCACGTATACAGCTCACGGTCGAGTTCAACACGGCCCTTCACAAGGAGCTCGCCGATCTCCCAACACGAGATTGGACTGATAAGAATAGTGTCAGCCTTAGCAATTTCACGTGCCACCCGATGAGAAAGGCGCTCACCACCAGCCTGCCACCACAGCACCACGTGAGTATCGAGCAGGATCACGCTGAGCGCCTGTATTCAGTATATAACTCGGCTTCCCAGGCTTCACCTGAGGAAAAGTACACCTGGTCGTCTTCAGCGACCAGTCGGACACTGCCCATTGTTGAAGCGTGTACTGGCTCATCCAACGGTGCTAACTGGGCAACAGGATGACCATGCTTGGTCACGATCACAGATATTTTAGTGGCCTCAACCTGATCAAGAATCGCCAAACACTGAGTCTTGAACGTGCTGGCTTGAATCCTTCGCGGCTCCATAACACTATAACCCCTCTTTGAAGTAAGGGATAGTTTAGCATGAAATGACTTATGACTATAGTCATTGGTTGCATCTACCCCCATTAAAACCAATGACTAGGGGAATTTATACGTGTTAAAGTTATGGCATGGCGATACGTAAAATTACACTGACGATGGAAGACGGTGTCGTGGAACAATCGCGTACCGCGGCGCAAGCCGCAGGGATGTCGCTATCCGGGTGGCTGACCATGGCCGCACGGCATGAGAGGCTCCGCCAATGGCATAGCCATAGCACTGAACTTCCCGCACTCCGCGATGAGACGCTACAGCGGACCGAAGAAGCCGAGAACGACCAGCACTGGGCTGCCAGCAAGGGTCCGTTTAAGGGCACTCGATTGAAAGGCTCCGCGTGAGGCGCGGTGAAATCTGGTTCCTCACCGTTCCCGGTATAGATCAACTGCGGGCGGTGTTAGTGGTCTCAAATGACCACGCAAATACTGACCACCGATATCGACCGGCCGCCCTCGATATTCACACTCCTCGTACCGGCATTGACCACGGTGTTTACCACGTAGAGCTGGCCGGGCGCGATCCCATGACGGGGCACCTAGTAGATGCCACCACAGTGACCAACTACACCCGGACCCGGTTTGTTGGGACGCCGCTAGGAATCATCACTGGCGCAAGCTTTGCCAAGGTCAATGCTGCCCTAAAAACTTGGTTAGACATTCCATAGCTTGTGCCTATTAAAGGTGCGGATCAAAGGCGATCTTTGGTCGACAAATTTCCATCGCGAACATGTAGGGTTACCGGTAACGGTGCTGTCAGCAGCCCAGTTGGGAAGTAACAGCGACGATTCGGGTGAGAGCGGTCAGACCATAGGGCTGGTATCCGTTAGCTCTGCGACCTGATCAATCGCATATAGGCGTCTACCGCCTGCTGGGTCGTATCAACTGCGAGCCGCTCACGGGCTTGTGCAAGTCGACGGTTAGCGGTTCGTAAAGACAAAAATTCCGCCTCAGCCGCAGTGGCAACAGACTCCCCCGCGGCCAACCGCGACAGTAATGCGCTCTGTTCACGGCTGAGACCGCTCTGCTGCCCAGCTTGCTGAGAGGCGGCGTCAAGCTCTTGACGTACGACGCCGATTCGGGCCAAAGCGGCCGTCATGCAGCCAGCGAGTTGTGTATTGGAGCACTGCACCACGACTCCAGCTCCACGGGCAGCCGCAGAGACTACCACTGCAATTGTCTGTTTTTCCTCGGCGGAACCGGTGACAACGAGTTTACGCGCTGTCACATCCCAGGGCTCCCTTGGCAACGCCAAACCCCGTTGCACACACCAACCCGCACTCGTTAGCTGACGCACTGCCGTAGCCGTTGCGTCCGCGGAGAGTGTCACTAGTAGAGGCACTGTCATGGGCCGCTACCCAGCGTGCGCTTTACCACGCGACCCCCTTTGTCATAGGACTAATGCCATGAGAACTTTCCAGCATGCCAGTTTTAATGCGCGCTGGTAAGGGTCAAGTTCACAGTTCATCCGAGACTAGCGTTAGATGGCGAGATTAAAGTGCGCATTCCAGTAAGGAATACTGCTATACAGCGCGATGCATCAGGTCATGCGCTATTAAAGCTGTGGCCACCAGGAGCGCGAGGAGTACGAGTTCATGAACACTCAGCAGGCCCGCCTAGTCGGTATTTGTGCCAGCTTTCTGCTTGCGATAAGCGTCGGTACGTTGACTGGCTGGGTGGCCTCTGATCGTAGCCCCGACTCTGTGGACACACCGAGTAAAGAAACGTCTACTACCCAAGCACCTTCTACTAAGGACACTCCATCCAAGCTCCAACCCGTTCCAAGCGTGAAACCTAAAATCCAATCCAGCGTCGCGCCTTCCAAAACCGATACACCGACGGCCCCTACTGCCAGCCCGCAGCCGGCCCCTACCGCCTCAACCCAGCCTTCGGTACAGAGCCAGCCCACGGCGGCGGCGCAGCAAACATCAGCCGCTAAGCAGCCCGAATCCGCAGCTGCCGTGTCGTCCCCTCCTGCTAGCAGCACCAGCGCCGCGGCGAACTTCACTGGCGAGTTAGCTGACCAAACCATAAGCACAATCGGGGGGCCATTCTCTGCGCAGGCCTCCTTTTCGCTCCCCGCGGCAGCGGTGGGCTTTTTGGGAACGTTACTTACTGGGTTAGCAATGGTTGCGTTGTTCAGCTCGGTTGCGCGTCGCAACCAGAAAGCCCAAACACGCTTGAGTGGTCTTGCGCATCCCTCCCCTACCGTCTCACATGTCGGTCCTGACAACACCCATGTGTTACCCGCAGCTGATTCCGTGGTTACCGTCGAATCGAGCCAAGAACGTGATCAGCTGGTAGAGACGCTGATATATGTTCGTGATCGCGCTACCAGCAACGCAATTAGCGATCGGGTTGGCGCATCGCTTAGTTCGGCAGGTGTCACGGAGCTGAACCCCATTGGGCAACACTTCGATTCAACGTGCCATGAAGCCGGAGGTGCCGAACCCACCGATAACCCCCATGTGCATGGCATCATTGCTGGTGTGGAAGTAGCAGGATATGTCGATCGTGACGGTAGGACCCTGCGCGTACCGGTAGTAACCGTGTACCAGCAGGGTGTCTGACAAGGGCAACACGTAGGGAATATCGTGTAGTTAACGGCTGTTACGTGTATGAGGCACTGTTGGTAGTGCACCCCGAGTTTTACACTCACCGGGAGTGAGCAGCATGGCGGATCGCACATTACGAGGTAGCCGGCTAGGCGCGGTCAGCTACGAGACAGATCGGCACACCGAGCTTGCACCCCGCAGCATCGGCGAATACCAGTGCCCACAAGGCCACCGTTTTACGGTGCCGTTTGCCGCCGATGCTGAGCTTCCCGCTACGTGGGAATGCCGAGCTGACGGCATGGTGGCTCATCTAGCTGATGGCGAAACGCCAGAGGATACAAAGCTCCGGCCCACGCGCACCCACTGGGACATGTTGTTAGAACGTCGTAGCATGGGTGAGCTGGAAGAAGTTCTCGCGGAGCGTTTAGAGGTGCTACGGGACCGGCGCGGACGCTAAGGAGGCAACTCCTCATGGTTTGGCACCTGGTTTGCGGTTGATGCTAGCGCGTTCCTCGTGGGTCAGTCCTGCGGCAGCGAGGATTTTCTGAACAGCGCTGTTCTTTGCCTCGCCTATACTCATCGATGTCCGCGGCGATCGCTCCGACTCGTTTCTTGACCTCGCCGTATGACGGTGATCACTGTGTTGAGCCGATCAGCGCTGACTGCTGACCGCCGTGAATCTCATACCTCACGGGGTGGCTCATCCTTGGGTAATCCAGACTGTTTGTGCGGAGGCTCGGGCGCAATGATGGTCATGTGCTCCGCCTCGGCAACGCCACCCTCACCTTCCGGCTCGGTAACAGCCCGGTCTGCCATTTCCCGCACCGAGCCAGATTCACCCCGATGCGACCGTACCCGAATAGGCTCGTTGAGACGTTGGTTAACTGAGTCTGGCATCCATCTGGTCAGCCCACGTAGCGTCCTGCGTGCGACCCGCTGCCTTACAGGCGGCAGTAAAAGCACGCCTGCTGCGATGCTACTTCCGAATCCTGGCAGGATGAGTAGACTCCCCGCTATGGCGCCGAGCAATGAGTCCGCTACCGCCGTAGGGGCGTGAGCTGCGCTATCCCGCTCGTGCAGTACTCGCCACGCTCGGCGGCCCTGGTAACGCAGCACCCACATACCCGCTACGGCGGAAGCCAAAAGCAAAATTACCGTAGCACTGTTACCCAACCATCCTGCTACCAGCACGATTCCAGTGATTTCCGCGAATGCTAGCAGTACGACTAGCAACCCCGCGAAGCTTGCTAGTCGTCGCATACCTCATTCTCCAGATTTTCCAGCACGTTTACGGGATCGTCCTCTAAACAGCTGAGCAGTACACCGCAGGCGAGACTTAATCCCCCACAGAGTAACCAGCCATAGCGCCTCCAGCACGATCTTCGAGCTCATTTTACTGTTGCCATGCTCCCGCTCCGTGAACGTTATCGGAGCCTCAGCAATGGTGAAACCGGCTTGGAACGCGCGCCACGTGAGATCAACTTGGAAACAGTACCCCTGCGAAGTTACCGTGGAGAAATCAATCGCATCCAGCACCGTACGCCGATATGCCCTAAACCCACCCGTAGCATCCTTAACCTGAAAGCCCAGGGCTAGGCGGGTATACACATTTGCTAGCCGCGATAACAGCAGCCGGTGTTTAGGCCAATTTAGGACCTGGCCGCCAGGTATCCAGCGGGCGCCAATGACAAGGTCAGCACCATCTAACGCGCTCAGCAACCGGGGTAGTTCCTCAGGAGCGTGTGAGCCATCGGCATCCATCTCGACAACCACGTCGTAGTTGTTCTCGCGTGCCCAAGCAAATCCGGCAATATACGCGGCACCCAGCCCCTGTTTGCCTTCGCGGTGCAGCACGTGGAGCGCCTCATCATCGCCGGCAAGTGCGTCAGCGATCTCGCCGGTGCCATCAGGGCTATTATCATCGACAATCAGTAGTGCCGCATCGGGCGCAGCCGTGCGCATCCGTCGGGTGATCTGCACAAGGTTCTCGGCCTCGTTGAACGTGGGTACCACGACGAGCACTCGAGCTGGCACGCGCTCTTGCGCGCTGGCAGTGGTTGCCGCCGAACCCGAGGCGGGTGCGGCTAGCGAGTGCAACGCTGGGCTCTCGTCTGTTGCTGGCTCAGCCTCGGAAGCAGTAATAGATTGGTCCGCCAACACCATGGCATCTCCCTCTGATGCTCGTAATTTCTCTCGGGCTGGTGTGGCGTTGCTGATCGCTGAGGTTCGAGCCGCCACAAATGCCAAAACGATCGAGAAAGCAGCCAGCAACGACATGATCCAAGTTGGCCACGAGCCCACTTTTGTGGCAAGAGTACGCGATGGGTCAAGCTCTATCTCACGCAGCAATGCCGCAGGAGCAAATAGCCGCGTGGCGGCCAATACTCCTCCTTGCGGCGAGACGATCGCTGAAATTCCGGTCGTCGATGCCATGATCGCGTATCGATGATATTCCACGGCGCGCAGTCGCACCATGGCCAACTGTTGAGCGCTTTGAGCGGAACGACCAAACGTTGCGTTGTTGGTTTGCACGACGAACAACTGGGCGCCACGCCCCATCGCCTCCGCCGATAGCTGGTCGTAAGCAACCTCAAAACAAATTACGTCCCCAATACGGACGGGCCCTAGTTGGAGTAGACCGGGATGTTTCCCCGCTACAAAATCCTGTCGCACGAGATCTACTTTGTCGCTGATCTGCCGGAAAAAGCCTCTATAAGGCACATATTCGGCAAACGGCACCGGGTGACGCTTGACGTACTGCTCTCCTGGTCCAGTCACTGGATCCCAAACGATGCCGGTGTTGCGCAAAGTGCCCTGTGGCCCGTCTAGCACCGCGCCGACCAAGATCGGCGCACCAATCGCCGTGGCTGCACCGCTGATCAGCTCGGCTGCTGTCGGGTCTTGATACGGGTCGATGTCGGAGGAGTTCTCTGGCCAGATCACCACATCGGGTTGCCGGGCCTCGCCACGCTGGATTCGCTCAGCCAAGCGTCGCGTTTGTGTTACATGGTTGTTCAGTACGGCACGACGCTGCGCGTTGAAAGCCAGACCCGCACGCGGCACGCTGCCCTGTATCACCGCAACAGTTACCCGCTGATGCGATGCTCTCGAATGAGTGGAGGGCAGGCTCAGCCGTGCACCTTCGAGGCCCCCGATGAGCACCCCAAAAATAACCGCTAAGAGGAGTGCCCCACTAACGAACCACTGGCGCAGACCCCGTGCTGGAATACGCGCCCATCCGTAATAAACCGCCACCGCGGCACAACCACCACATAGCGCTACCGTGAAGCTCACCGCGGGAGCCCCGCCCAGCGCGGCCCACCACATCAAGGGACTATCCCCTTGGCTAAAGGCCAGCCGACCCCACGGAAAGCCACCCCACGGCAACGAGGAACGTAGCGTCTCCTGAGCCACCCAGACTGCCGCAATCGGCACTGGGAGCAACAACCGAACCTGCGGCCATCGGGCTGGTATCTGGGCAAGCGATGCGAGGACCACGCCGAGCAACGCCATGTACAACGCTTCGAAGGCGGCGAGGGTAAGCCACGGGAACCACCCGACATACAGTCCGGTCCAGTACAGCAACGGCACGAAGAAGGCCAGGCCGTGTACGCCTCCCAGGAGTAGTGCCCGTCGCCATGACTGGCCCAGCAGGATTGCCGAGAGAAGCCCTACGGCTATTAAGGCGTTCCACCACCAGTCCAGGGGCGGAAATGCAGTCAGAGCGCATCCACCAGACACCGCAGACAGCAGAAGCGACCAGCCAGGAGCGCACAACGTGCCCCGGGAGGGGTTTAGGGGCACACGGGCCGTTGCCCCCCAATGCCGACGCCAAATATCGGTCAGGCTGCGGCCCAGGCTGATTCGCGGATTGCGCGCATGGCGGCTTTGCGTTCTGGAGGGTCCAAGCGATCGAGGTAGAGCAGCCCGTTGAGGTGATCGACTTCGTGTTGTAAGCAGCGCGCCATTAAGCCCGAACCGGAGATAGTGATCGGTTCGTTGTTCAGGTCGACACCACGAACTGTGGCTTGGACGGCACGAACTGTCGGATACCACAGGTCCGGTACCGAAAGGCACGCCTCTTCGTCGCGCTGTGTTTCCTGGGAGACCTTGACAATTTCAGGGTTGAGTACGTAACCACGTTTATCATCTACGTTGTAGCTGAACGCACGCAGATCCACCCCGATCTGGGTGGCAGCCAGACCTGCCCGACCGGGGGCATCCACCGTATCGAGCAGATCGGTAACCAGTTGCCGTAGCCGCTGGTCGAAAACCGTCACCGGCTGGGTTGGGCTTCGCAGCACTGGATCGCCAAACAGCACGATGGGACGCACCGCCACGGTCATGCTCCTTTCTGCTTTTCTACCGCTAAGTGCGGCCATCACATACAACGACTACAGATACACCAGGCTGCGCGCGGTGGTGCTGAGCCGCTCCACTCGACCACGAAGCTTGACACGGGCATGCCCGATGCCGCCGTGCCGCTTCGTGTTCCGTGCGCCCCCACTAGCGTAGGACGCTATCGATTGCACGATACTAGTGGTCAAGTGGACCGCTAGTCAGCTGTGGATCAGCTGGTTGATTCGCTGATGTGAGACACCGACCACATCTCCGATCGCTCGTTGCGAAACACCGGCTTGCGCCAATGTGGCAACGGCCTCGTTGCGCACCGCCTCACGTGTAGTGGTAACCGCGCGCAGCTCGCTTTCCACTGCAAGGAGCTTATTGAGCTTTTCTGTGACATCGATTCCATTGATCTCATAGCGCCAACGGATCGTGCAGTCGTGCGGATCGGAGTCAGTCAAACCAGCAATCAGATCACGCACTTCGACGTTTAAATCTCCGAAGTGCTCTACATCGGTAACACCGGGGCGCAGATCAACGACATCGGCTACCCATAGGTTGCCCTCACGGGTCACAACCACGTTATAGATTGTCATCGCTTCTCCATCCACTTCTTGCCGAAGTGCTCCTCCAGCGCGTCCTCAATGCTTTGCAGGACTTTCCACGAAAGATCACGCGGGTGGCTTGTCATGCCAAATCTTCTAATCTCCTGGCCTGCAGAGTCGAATAAAGCATAAATACGGTGTGAGCCTTTGCCTCGACTAGGAAGCTCTGCCACATAAAGGCCCGCACCACGTGCAGCTTTGCGGATGAGCTGCAACGCTTGAACGGACTTCATCCGCCTATTAACCACAGACCTATTCTACTGTACTAGACAAAACAGCGTCTAGTACAGTAGAACTTCATGCGTCAGTGCGGTCACGGCTCGAATATTCTCCTGAGCTCTGGCGGCGGTGACCCAAGCACGAGTCGATCTCACCACCATTGGGGCTACACATACAACGACTACAGATACACAAGACTGCGCGCAGTGGTGTTGAGCCTCTCCGCGCCAGATTCTGTGCAGGCCACGATATCTTCTATCCGGGCACCATGAGCGCTAGGCAAGTAAATACCAGGCTCGATACTAAAGACCATTCCTGGTTCAAGGATCAGCTGGTTCCCCGCAACCAAATACGGTTCTTCGTGGGTCTGTAAACCAATGCCGTGACCGGTTCGGTGGATAAAAAAACTGCCATAGCCAGCTTGATCGATCACCTCTCGGCATGCGGCATCTACCGACTCGGCGGTGACACCGGGTTTGACCGCAGCCACGCCCGCCTGCTGTGCGTCATACACCACCTGGTAGTACTCGACAAAAGGCATGGGCGGCTGCCCTACGGCGTAGGTACGGGTGGAATCCGAACAGTATCCACTGGGCATATGGCCCCCGATATCGACTACGACCGGATGTCCGGACTCTATTACCTGGCCACCTGGGACGTGATGCGGTGAGGCGCTATTACTGCCCGCGGCCACGATCACGAAGCTGACGCTGGCATGCCCCTCGTCGACGATGGCATTACTAACATCGCGTGCCGCTTCCCGTTCGGTGCGCCCGGGAAGCAACCACTCCGCCATCCGCTCGTGAACTCGATCGATGGCGGCAGCCGCGGCGGTCAGCTCGGCAATTTCTTCGGTCGATTTTCGAGTTCGCAAAGTATGGATAATTTCTCCCGCCAAGCTGAACTCAGACTTCGGCAGGGCGGCACGCAAGCTGAGCAGCTGCTCAGCAGACATGCGGTTTGTCACCGCCAGCCGTGACGGCGCTACAGGAAGGGACTCCCCGAGTACGTGCCGGACAAGGTCGTAGGGGTCTACGGTCTCTGACCACGGGATCACCGCGATTTCCAGCGTGGGAATGGGCGAATCCTGAGCCGCTCGCACTTCCAGCTCGGGGAGAATGAGACTGACTGGGCCCTCAGCCGGCACAAGCAGGCAGGTGAGCCGCTCCAGAGCCATCGCGTTGTAGCCCGTTAGGTACTGCAGATCAGCACCTGGAGTAATCAATAGGGCGTCTACACCAGCCGTGTGTGTCGCCCGCGCTGCCGCGTTGATTCGGTCGTTGTTGTAGAGAGACGTCACAGGTCAAAGCTTAGCCGGCGCCACAGATCGTTATTTCACGAAGAGGCCAACACGGATAAACGCTCACTTCTACACTCCCTACGCTGGTAGGGCATTTCAGGCACCGCTTAATCATTAGCTGATCATAAATGATCAGTAACGATAAGGATTCCATGACTACATCTTTGGCCACAGCGCTGATTGACGTTCCAGAAGGTTCATCGGCCCAGGATTGCGTGCCCACCCGGTTTGAGTCTGCGGTCAGGAACAGACTAAAAAAGTCACTGCCGCTCTGGCTGACTGTAAACGCATACTGGTGGCTTCCCACCCTGATGGCGCTTGTGATCATTAGATATGGAGCCGGCCGACCAGTGTTGGGCTGGGATGAACTGGCCACTCTGAGTGCCGCTCCCCGCTCGGTGGGAGAGCTGGTGGGGTTGGCCTCCAATATTGACGCGGTGCTTACCCCGTACTACCTCTTCATGCACTTCTGGATACAGCTCTTCGGCGATTCCGAAGTCGCCCTACGAATGCCATCAATACTAAGTACTGCCGCCGCTGTTGGCGTTACCTCGATGCTGGCCCGCCGCCTGTTTTCGTCTAAAGTCGCTTTGCTCACCGGGCTACTACTCGCCGTGATGCCGGCTATCACACACTACGGACGGCAGGCTCGTCCCTACGGTTTTTCGCTCTTCTTTGCTGCCCTGGCAACGCTGCTGCTGTTTCGCGCACTGGATCATCCGTCATGGCGGCGTTGGGCAGGTTACGGAACTGCCATCATGCTGCTCGGGCTCTTCCATGTGCTGGGACTGTTGCTACTCCTTGGCCATGCGGCGGTAATGACTGATCACTGGCGACGGGAGGGGAGCTGGAAAGAACGCATTGTCCAGCGTGGTCCTTACCTGCGCTGGATCGCTGCCGTTGGTGTGGCCGTGCTGCTCTGCCTACCACTGGCCTACATCGGGTTGGGACAACGAAGCCAGCTGTTTTGGCTTCCCCCTATGGAGTGGCGCTCGTTGGAAAATCTTCCCGATGGTCTGTTCGGCTCGTCCGCTATTGGTCTGGTCCTGATGGGAGTGGCGTTATCCGCCCGCAGTCACAATCGTCTGGTAATCGGCCAGTTGACCGCGATAGCGCTGCTACCCGTGGCAGGGCTGTACCTCATGTCGTTTGCTACCCCGATGTGGGTGCCGCGTTATCTGATTTACACCCTCGCGGTGTGGTATCTACTCGCCGCGGTCACGATGGCGGGCAATCGACTAGGCACCTTGGTGATCTTCGCGCTTGTGCTAGCAATTGGCGTACCTAGCCACCAGCTACTTCGCCAAACTGTTGGCCAGCAACAGGTTGACTACCGAGTCGCTATGCGCGTTATTGGGCAGAACTACCAGCCTGGGGACGGCTATAGTCTATGATCCGACATCAGCATGGAGCGTCCGCCCGGCAGTACGGTACTACTTACCTAAAAACCGCCCACGCGATGTGCTGGTAACGAAAACCGCCGCTCAGGACCACTCTCTTGACGCCCAAGAATGTGCACGCTCAGAAGCTTGTCTGCGCGGGGTGCCTCGCGTATGGATTTTTCGTCCGGTGAGCTACAACTCAACCCTCGACGATTTTTCCGGCCAGGTACCAAGGACACTGCGGCGCGAGTACACCCTCACCACGACCTGGCGTGTCGCCAATAGCACAATCGAAGTGTATTCGCGAGCAAGCGGCTCAGTAACTTAACTGACCCAGTAACTTGACGAGCATAACGCTGTTGGCATACTCGGGTCATGATGAGTGAGGTGACCGAAACCGCGGTTCTACTGACTACGTTGACCGAGCAGGCGCTGAACCGGCAGCCTCCGGACAGAGCGCAGGCATTGGCGCTGTTGGCTCTAGGGGACGACCACGTGCTAGATGTGGTGGCTGCCGCCAGTCGAGTACGCCGGAAGTTCTTTGGTCGCCGGGTAAAGCTGAATTTGATCGTGAACATGAAGAGTGGGCTGTGCCCAGAGGATTGCTTCTACTGCTCGCAGCGGCTCGGATCGGCCTCTGATGTGTTGAAGTATTCATGGATCAGCCCAGCCGCGGTAGCCGACACCACAGACCAGGCAGTGGCCGGTGGCGCGAAGCGGGTGTGCTTGGTCGCCAGTGGCCGCGGCCCCAGTGACCGGGATATCACGCGGGTCACGGACACGATTGACGTGATTAAACAGCGGCAACCCAACGTAGAGGTCTGTGTCTGCCTCGGGCTACTCAAGCCCAATCAGGCCGAGCGGCTACGCGATGCCGGAGCGCTGGCTTACAACCATAATCTCAACACCAGCGAGGAAAACTACGCCAAGATCTGTACTACTCACACCTACGACGATCGCGTGGATACTGTGCAGCGGGCACAGACAGCTGGTTTGTCGCCATGTTCCGGAGCAATTTTTGGCATGGGCGAGAGTGACAGCGACGTCGTGGACCTGGCGCTGCGACTACGCGAGTTGGATCCGGACTCAGTTCCGGTGAATTTTCTCATCCCGTTTGAGGGCACCCCGCTTGGGTCGCAGTGGGAACTCACCCCGCAGCGTTGTCTGCGGATCCTGGCGCTATTCCGCTTCACTTTCCCCGACGTAGAGGTTCGCCTTGCCGGCGGTCGGGAAATTCATTTACGGACGCTACAACCACTGGCACTGCATATTGTCAACTCCATATTTCTCGGTGACTATCTCACCAGTGAAGGGCAGGCCGGCTCCGCCGATCTGCAGATGATTGCCGATGCTGGTCTCGTTGTGGAGGGCCAGGACGAGCAGACGCTGCCCGACGCTCGGCACGACCTGGTCGTGCTCCGTCGCCGTGGACCGGGCACCGAGCTACCCGTCAACGCTTGACGCGCGTAATGACGGCGATGCTGCTCGACGCGGCGAGTATGTATTTTCGGGCATACCACGCGCTACCTACCTCCATCACCGCTTCCGACGGCAGCCCGGTGAACGCGGTTCGGGGTTTCCTTGACATGCTCGCGGTCCTGGTGAAACGTTCTCGACCGAGCCAGCTGGTGGCTTGCCTAGACCAGGACTGGCGGCCGGCATGGCGGGTGGAACTTATTCCAAGCTATAAAGCTCAACGCGTTGACGCCGCTAGACCTGAGCAAGAAGCGGCTCCCGATGCGCTCGGTCCACAAGTGCCGATACTGCTCGAGGTGCTTGCCGCACTCGGGGTGCCCGCGATAGGGGCACCAAATTATGAAGCCGATGATGTGATTGGCACTCTTGCTTTCCGCCTCGCAGCAGAACACACCGTTGAGGTGGTGACTGGGGATCGCGATTTGTTCTCGCTGATTCGGGCAAGTACCGGCAGCAGCAAAGCCATTACCGTACTCTACATCGCTCGGGGCATAGCAAACCTGGCCGAAATGGACCCAACCGAGCTGCAACAGCGCTACGGGGTAAGCCCAGAGCAATATGCTGACGTGGCTGTACTACGTGGGGATTCCTCCGACGGCCTGCCTGGGGTACGCGGCATCGGCGAGAAGACCGCGACTCGGCTGATCACCACATTCGGCTCGCTGACCCAGTTGCAGGCAGCGGTGAAGTCCGGAGATGACCGGATCAGTGCACGCCTGACCGCCAGCATCGCCGAACATGGGGATTACCTCGCCGCTGCTAGGCGGGTGGTCACCATCTGCACCGAAGTGCCCATACAAACGCCGAACATCGCCACACCACTGGCACCCCCCAACGCGGCCCGGCTAGCCGAGCTTGCGCAATGTTACAACCTTGGCAGCTCAATCACCCGCGTCTCTACGGCGCTGTACGCGCGCTAAACACTGCCATCCCGGGGACAGGATGCGTTCCTGCTACTCGAGGCCACCGTCGTCGCTGGCCTCGATCGCCCTAAACAGCGGTCGAGTCGAGGCTGGGGACCGCGGGCTGCTGGTCGAGATTGTCTGCACAGGAGCGCAGCCACGCCAAGATCGTCCCGGTGCTCTCCGGCCCGGCGTGCTCGACCAGGAGATCTTCAAGCTGCTGTACGTGAACTGCAGCCGCGGCAAGGCGGGCGTGACCTTTCTGGGTGAGCGTCAACCGTCTGACCCGTTCCTCGGCTGTGCGCTCGGCGCGTGCGATCAGCATGGCCTCACTCAAGGTCGTGATAATCCGGATCATGGTCGGCGCGGTGACGAAGGAGCGCCGTGCCAGTTCGGCGTTGGAGATGTTCGGATGCTCAGCCAGTAGCGCGAGTACGGCGTACTGCGGGCTCGTCAGTCCGTACTCGGCCAGACTCGACCCGTCCCGACAAGGCGATCTCGTCGAGGCCCTCAACGACTCCACCGCGGCGCTGTTCGTGAGCGTACCCGGCTTCGTGTCAGCGAACTTCCACGGCAGCCTGGACGGAACGCGTGTAATCAACTATGCGCAGTGGGCCAGCGAGACGCACTTCCAGGAGATGATGGAACGATCCGATGTGCGTGAGCACATGGCCGAGATCATGGCGATCGCGGAGAAGGCCGAGCCCCGCATGTTCAGGGTGCGCTCCATTCACCACGCGCTGGCAAATAAAGCATGAGCAATCCTGCCTCCGCTAGCACCGTCATGGCGATCTTCAGCCGTAACGCCGCGTCGGCCAACGTCCTGTTCAGGCAAGCCCGTTGCATCGCATTACAGCTGCTCAATGCCACGGGCTTGTTCTAGCGTGGCTATGCCCGCTCGGTCCAGCCGGGCCAACAAACCGCACTGAATGCGGAGCGGCCATAACGGGCCACCATAGATGAAGCCCGTGTAGCCCTGCAGCAACGTAGCACCAGCACAAATACGCTGCCAAGCATCCTCGGGGCTGGAAATTCCGCCAACGGAAACCAGTGTGATCCGCTCCCCCACCTGAGCTCTGAGCCGGCGCAGCACTTCCAGAGAGCGCTGCTGAAGCGGAGCGCCAGATAAACCGCCAGCACCAAGCGCATCGACCTGCTCGGAGGTACTGCGAAGTCCCTCGCGACTCAAGCTGGTGTTGGTGGCAACTATGCCATCGAGTTCAAGCTCTAGCGCCAGATGCGCCACCTCGTCGATGTCGGAGTCAGCAAGGTCGGGAGCTATTTTCACCAGTAACGGAACCGGAGATGCGCTCCGCGCTATCGCGTCATCGGCAATCACTTGTTTCATAGCGAGTAGGAGCGGGCGCAGCAGCGACACCGCTTGCAGGTTTCGTAAGCCAGGGGTGTTGGGAGAACTGACGTTTACTACCAGAAAATCAGCGTACGGCACTAACTGCCGGGCGCTCGACACATAATCGTCAACAGCGCCTGACTCCTCAACAGTCTTGGTCTTCCCGATATTCACACCGATGATCAGTCGATTCCGACCCGAAACTTGAGCTAAACTTCGGACCGCCGCCGCGGCACCAGCGTTGTTGAAGCCCATGCGATTGATGAGTGCGGCATCAGCGGGTAGTCGAAACAGGCGAGGCTTTGGATTGCCTGGCTGCGGTGACGCCGTGACAGTGCCAACTTCGATGAATCCAAAACCGAGCGCGGTCAGCGCGGCGGGGCCACGCGCATCCTTATCGAATCCGGCCGCGAGTCCTAACGGGTTATCGAATCGGCGGCCGAACGCGTGCACCGCCAGTCGCGGGCTGCGCACTCGACACATGGCCCTCATCACGTTGCGCGCCCCTGGGATCGCAGCGACTGCACGGAGGAGCCCAAAGCTCAGCCTGTGCGCAGCCTCTGCGGGGAGTCGGCTCAGGATTAGCCAAAACAGGAATCGATAAATCATAATAAGTACGCACCGTAACAGCGAGCGCACATAGCGATGAGCACGAGTCCGACAGCAGCTGAGGTAGGGAGATCACCTATGACCGTCGCCGCAATAGCCACCCAACGCAGATCGTTTGTACTCGCCGATCTGCTCCCCGGTGAGTTAACCCGCGACATCGCCCTAGTCTTAGCCGGAGCGGGACTGGTTGGTCTAACGGCACAGTTGGCGGTGCCAATCCCTGGGACACCAGTGCCCGTGACCGGACAGACTTTCGCCGTACTGCTCATAGGTGCCGCGTTAGGAACCATCCGGGGAGCCGCAAGTCTTATCACCTACCTGCTCATCGGACTCGCGGGAGTGCCATGGTTTGCCGAGGGAAACTCTGGCTTTGTCAACCCGACATTCGGCTACCTCATCGGGTTCATACTCGCAGGTGCAGCGGTGGGCAAACTCGCTGAGCGAGGCGCCGACAGATCAGTAGTCCGCATCCTTGGAGCGATGGTGCTGGGAAACGTCATCATCTTCGCCATTGGCGTGTCATGGCTGATGGGAGTAACCCATATCGGGCTCGCCGAAGGCTGGGCGCAAGGCGTGCAGCCCTTCTTGATCGGTGGTGCAATCAAAACCGCACTGGCTGCTGGCCTACTTCCCGGCACCTGGGCACTGCTGGACCGGTCAGGCCGTGGAAGACCCAGTGACATTCCATGAGGGCGCAGCGTTGAGCGTCTCCGCTACCCATGTCGATATAAATCTGCGTTGTACGTCTGCTTCACGGTAGGTTGGTCACCATGAGCAGCTGGGCTAAAACTGAACGCGCCGATCTTGCCGCGACGTTGCATGAGCTGGGCTCACAAGCGCCAACGCTGTGCGGGAACTGGCGGGCTCTCGAGCTGGTATCGCATCTGGTGCTTCGTGCCAGCCGCCTGGATGGTCTGATAGGCATAGTGCTACCGGTAGCGGCCGGCTACACCCAGCGATTGCAGCGTCAGCTCGAACAGCGGTATGGATTTGACGGTTTAGTGCAGCGGTTTGCAGCCGGTTCGCCGCTATGGCATCCACTGGCGATACCGGCGCTCGATGAAGCCGCCAACGTCGTGGAATATTTCGTTCATCACGAAGACTTGCGGCGAGCCGCTACTACATGGAAGCCGAGAGAACTACAGCCTGGGCATCAGGCCGAGCTGTGGAATCGGACACGGCGCCTTGCGAAGGTACTTGTCCGCCAAGCCACGCCGTTGCACCTGGTAGCACCTGGATACGGTGAACTGCTGCTGCCCGCCCGTTCAGCAGTGGGTAATGTCGCTCCGCTGACCACTGTGAGCGGGCTCCCTAGCGAACTGGTGCTCTTCTGCTATGGGCGGCAGGCGCATAGCCTGGCCGACGTCAGCGGAGATCCCGAACGCATCGCCGCAGTGAAAGCAGCCAAGCTCGGTCTGTAGCGAGCCAACCTGTTCATTTGCAGGTTCAACACGTCCTGGTATAAGTAGCCATGTACTTCGATGTTCCTCGCCGTATTACCGGACATCGTGGCTCGGGGGCAAACCACGTTGTGCAACGCGAAATAGAAAACACTGCCGCTTCCTGCCGCCTGGCTCTTGTCCACGGCGCAGACAGTGTGGAGATCGATGTCCAGGTCAGCGGTGACGATAAGCTTGTGGTGTATCACCATGCCCGCACGCCGGATGGTCTGCGGGTTGCCGAGCAGCCGCTGAACCAGCTGCAAGCGCTAGGGATCGAAACGCTAGCGGAACTAACGGCTGCGCTGCCAAGTCACAGCAATGGCATGCAGGTAGGGCTGAATCTAGAACTCAAAACCGGCTATGACCGAAACGAGTTAAAGCTTGATCACCGAGTTGCAGATGCCCTCACCGAGCTACTACCAACGTTGACCGCCCGACACACAGTGCTGCTGTCGTCCTTCGATCCAATCGTGTTAGGTCGTTATAGAGTGCTACGGGATACAGGCACGGCAACGGCATTACCTTTCAGCTACGTGTGCGCACATCCGCATCGGCGGGACCGCACTCTACCGGTAACAGTGAGTGATGGCGTTATCGAGGCCTCCAAGCTTGGAGCTGATTCAGTGCATCTCAACGCCGGCCAACTGGGGCTTGGACCGCCAGAGACTGACCCTCAGTTCACCGAACCCGGTCAAAACTGGGCTCCGCAGGAACGCATTGCTGCCGCGGTGGCCGCTGCCCGCGACGCTGGTCTTGCGCTGAACGTGTGGTGCCCCGAACCCGAGGACGCGGCGATCCTGCTGCGGGCTGGAGTTGACGGGGTATGTGTGAATTGGGTTCCCGAAACCGTGAGCCGCACAGCTGAGTTGCTGGCAGGGGCTGAACCGACTGCCGATGCAATTCCGGTTCAGGCTGCCACTCCGCGCACCGAGTAGCCGGCGGTACTCAGCGCTGCTTTTACCTGTCCAACGCTGATCTGTTGAAAGTGGAACACGCTGGCTGCCAGAACGGCGTCGGCGCCGGCAGCCAGCGCGGGCGCGAAATGTTCCACGGTCCCAGCACCTCCGCTGGCTATTACCGGCATGCAGACGCGCTCGCGCACTTGCGCGATCAGGTCCAGGTCATACCCGTCCTTGGTACCATCGGCGTCCATTCCGTTAAGCAAGATCTCCCCAACACCGAGCTCCTGCCCACGTGTGGCCCACGCAACAGCGTCGATACCGGTACCTCGGCGACCACCGTGGGTGGTAACCTCGAAGCCGCTCTGCGTAGCCGGCTCGCCTTCGGGTACTCGGCGGGCGTCGACGGAGAGCACCACGCATTGAGCGCCGAAACGCCGTGAAGCCTCAGACAGCAGCTCCGGTCGGCTAATCGCGGCAGTGTTGATGCTCACTTTGTCCGCGCCGGCGCGCAACAGCGCGTTCACATCGTCAGTTGAGCGAACGCCACCACCAACCGTTAACGGGATGAATACCTGCTCCGCGGTGCGTCGTACAACATCGAACATTGTTGCTCGCTCTGATGACGATGCGGTCACATCGAGGAACACCAGCTCGTCAATGCCGGCCTCGTCATACGCGCGCGCAAGCTGCACCGGATCTCCGGCGTCGCGAAGCCCAGCGAAACGGACACCTTTCACAACCCGGCCAGCATCAACATCCAGACACGCGATCACCCGCACCGCAAGGCTCACCGCGGTGCTCCAGAGCTGCTCGCACCAGCAACGGTGAGGGCTTCGCTAAGGGTAAAAGCCTCCGCATACAACGCCTTACCAACGATTGCGCCCTCAACACCTAGCGGTACCAGCTCTCGCAGCGCCGCAATGTCATTCACGCTGGACACTCCCCCGGATGCGATCACTGGTGCCGTCGTCGCCGCGCACACGTCGCGCAACAACTCAAGGTTGGGGCCGCGCAACGTGCCATCTTTAGTCACGTCAGTTACCACGTAGCGTGCGCAACCTTCTGAATCCAGCCGCGCGAGCGTCTCATACAGCTCGCCGCCTTCGGAGGTCCAGCCGCGCGCCGCCAGAGTAGTACCGCGTACGTCGAGCCCAACCGCAATTTTTTCGCCATACTCGGCAATCGCAGCAGCGCACCATTGCGGATCTTCCAGCACCGCAGTACCGAGATTTACCCGGGCGCAGCCGGTGGATAGCGCCGCATCTAGCGATTGGGCGTCTCGGATTCCGCCAGAGAGCTCCACCTGTACGTCCACAGTGGCAATTACCTCAGCTAGCAGCTCCCGATTGGATCCTCGGCCAAACGCGGCGTCGATGTCTACTAGGTGGATCCACTCCGCGCCCTGCCGCTGCCAGGCCAAAGCGGCGGCCAGCGGCTCGCCGTAGGCGGTTTCCGAACCTGCCGCACCTTGCACTAGCCGGATTGCTTGGCCCTGCGACACGTCCACGGCAGGCAGCAGCGTGAGTGGGGGCTTCGGTGTCGCTTGGAGGGTCATTGTCAACTTTCGTAATGGTAGCGGCAGGCGGCGATGCGTATCTCTGTTTCATCGCCGGTGATCTGGTAAATCAGGCGGTGTTCTTCGGTGATTCGACGCGACCAGTAGCCACTGAACTCGTTTCGGAGCGGTTCGGGCTTACCCAGCCCCTCGTTGCCGTTGCGAGCGATGTCAGCAATCAAGGCGTTGATGCGTTTGAGCATCTTGCGGTCCTGAGCCTGCCACCACAGGTATTGTTCCCAACTACGTTTGTTCCAGATGAGAATCATTCGAGCAGTTCCCGCCGGATACCTCTCCCGGCCTCAAGTTCCTTGATCGACTCAAGTATCCGACGTGCATTGGCGGGGCTCCGACGCAGATACTCCGTCTCTTTCATCGACTCGTATTCGTCGAGTGGGATGATGACCACCGATTCGTGGCCGGCCCGAGTGATCACGACTTCTTCGCGGTCGTCGATGACCGCGTTCAGCGTCTCGGCGTAGTGAGCGCGCGACTGCGAATACGTCATGACTTTCATGGCAACCTCCAACGTAGAAAGTACATCCTATTGTACGTCTAGTGTTCGCGAAGTTATACCCCTTCGGGCAGAGCCACGCAACGACAGCCAAGTAGCCGCACAACGCCTAAATGTTCAGACCGGTGTGCGGACGGTGCCGTGTGCGGCGAAGGATTGTCGGTCGCCGGCCCATGCCGTGCGGGGTGCCACGGTTTGCAGTCGGTCCAGATCGTCCGGTGAGAGTTCCAGCATCGCTGCCCTAGCGTTCTCCTCCAGCCGCTCCCGCCGTCGGGTGCCAGGAATGGGGACGACATCCTCCCCCTGACCGAGCAGCCATGCCAACGTAAGCTGCGCGGGAGTCACGCCGTGGGCTACCGCCAGTCGAGCCACCTCTTCCACGATCGTCTGGTTGCGCGCCAACTCAGTACCAACAAAGCGCGGGTCGTTGCGGCGAAAGTCATCGACGCTAAACTCGTTCGTCTTAACGGTACCCGTGAGGAACCCGCGGCCGAGTGGGCTGTAAGCGACAAGCCCGATTCCGAGGCGCCGTGCCGCGGGCACAACATCATCCTCGGCCTCGCGCCACCACAGCGACCACTCGCACTGTAATGCGCTGATCGGGTGAACGGCGGCTCCGCGCTCAAGCTCATCGGCGCTGGCCTCAGATAATCCCAGGTAGCGCACTTTTCCCTGGTCAACCAGCTCGGCCATCGCCCCGACGGTCTCCTCGATCGGGACGTCCAGGTCGACTCGGTGCTGGTAATAAAGATCGATGTACTCAACGCCAAGCCGGGCAAGCGATGCCTCACAGTATCCGCGGACGTTCTCAGGACGACCGTCTACCCGGACACCGCCGTCCTCACCTCGTACGATCCCGAACTTCGTAGCCACAACGACATGCTCCCGGCGACCGGCGATGGCTCGGCCGACCAACTGTTCGTTGTGGCCGCGGCCGTAACTCATCGCGGTATCCAAAAACGTGACACCGAGCTCAATCGCTCGCCGCACCGTGGCCACGGATTCGTCGTCATCTGCCAGCCCATATGCCTGAGAAAAGCCCATGCAACCCAAACCGAGCGAGGAGACAGTGAGGCCGGCAGGACCAAGGATTCGAGTCTTCATAGAGCCAAACTAGCGCAATAGGAAACTGGTACTGTCCACTCAGTTAATACTGAGGGTTATTCATAAGTCAGCAATGATCTCGAGGAGGAAACATGATAATCACCCAGAATTCGTCTCCGGCCAGTGAGGGCACGAGCAGCCCCCCGAGGCGGTCAGCATATCAACGCATCGTAAAAGGGGCCGCAATGCTGGCCCTAGCCACCACCGTCTTCCTATTCGTGGAAGCTCCCGCTGTGGCATATGCCGATCCATCTGATTCGGGGTGCAATTATCCCTGCTCTTATCATTGCTCGGACTGCCTACCCAGTAAGTAAGGTAATTAGTGCCGATGGAAATCCGGGGGCGCGTCATGGACTCCTGGGTCTGCTGAACGCAGGGTGAACAACTGACTGGTGGTGCCGAGAGGTGTCGCTGGAGGGATGTCATCTATGCGGGATCGCCGAACCTTCAGCGGTTCGGTAAACAGGTCTGCAGCCCTGTTTACCGAACCGGTCACTACCCGCGTTGGTCGCTAAGCTTGCGTTCGGCATACACCTTCATCGCGTCGCGGATAAAGGCTGCGGTGCCTTCGCCATGCTTATCGTAATTCGCGGCGAAGCGCGGATCATCGACATACATCTGTCCCAGTCCCGCAAACTGCTCCGCGGTCGGATGTTTGCCCTGCCAGCTGGTCACGATCCACTCGTAGTGACGCTGAGTAATCGCCGCTACCTCGTCGCTGACCGGCGTTCGGCCAGCCGTGTGTGCCGCGTCATAGTCGGAGGCGATGTCGAGCTGTCGCTGCTGGAATCGATCCTGCTCCTCCTTGGACAGCGAATTCCACCACTTGTCGCCCTTCCCGTAAGCGTCGCGGCCCCAGCGTTGAACCACTTCGTGCTCGTACTGTGTGTGGTCGAAACCGTCTAATGCTTCCTCTATCATGAGTTTTTCACCCTTCTCAGTTTTGCGTAGCGTTGTTTTCACCGACTCGATCTGTCGTCCAATGCGCTGACGTTCCTGCTCCAGCAACATCAGATGGGTGCGCAGCGCGGCAGCAGTGTCACGTTGTCCGTCTAGCACCTCAGCAATGGCCGGCAGACTCAGGCCGAGCTCTCGCAGCAAAAGAATCCGCTGCAAGCGCAGGAGGCAGTCTTGGTCGTAATAGCGGTAGCCGTTGCTCCCCACCCTGCTAGGCTCAAGCAGTCCTACCTCGCTGTAGTGGCGCAGAGCACGGCTGGTGGTTCCGGCCGAGCGTGCAATCTCTTGAATAGACCACTCCATGACACTCCTTCCCTAATCTCGTCGGTGAAACTAGGCTAAATCTTGACGTAGCGTCAAAGTCAAGTCTCAGAGGTACGCTAACCATGTGACAGAACGCAGCGCTTTCAACGTCATCGTGTGTGGTGAAGCACTGATCGACCTGTTGGAGCAGCCTGATGGCTCGTTTCTTGCTCGCCCCGGTGGAAGTCCGACGAATACTGCCGTTGCGCTCTCGCGGTTGGGTACCCGTACGGCGTTGGTCGCTCGCTTGGCGGCAGACCGATTCGGCAATCTGTTGCGGACACATCTCACCGAGTCCGGTGTGAATCTTTCCTGTGTCGTAAGTAGCGCAGAGCCCACGACGCTCGCTGTTGCATCTCTCGATGAAACAAGAAATGCTCGCTATAGCTTCTACATCGATGGATGCGCTGATGGTTCGTGGTCCACAACTGATCTTCCTAGCGCCTTAGCCGCTACTGATGTTCTGGTAATAAGTGGCTCATTAGCGCTTCCGACGCCGGCAATGGCCGAGGTCATGGAGAACCTTCTCGATCGTGCTCAGGGGCAGCTGGTCGTTGTCTTCGATCCAAATATCCGCCCAGCACTGATTGCTGACGAAGGCACAGTTACCAATCGCTTAGATCGATGGATAACACAATCAACGATCGTAAAAGCAAGCGCTGAAGACGTTGCTTGGCGGTGGCCGAATAGACCGATGGAAGAGGTGGCGCAGGAATGGGTTGAGCAAGGCGTAACACTGGTTGTGATTACCGATGGAGCACGTGGCGCATATGGGTGCACCGCCCGCGCATCTGCCCGGTGCGACGCAACGCCGGTGGACGTCATCGACACAATCGGAGCAGGCGACACCTTCACCGCGGGTTTAATCAGCTGGCTTGCCGACCACAGCTTTACGATTCCCGACGCATTGCGTTCTTTGACCTCTAGTCAGCTGAAGGCTGCCCTGGATGCAGCCATAGCGCTGGCCTCTGACACCTGCACTCGTCCAGGGGCGGATCCACCGTGGGCCACAGCGTCTAACTCAGGTAGCATCGCCGTCTTCAGTGGTAACGGACCGAGGAAGGTGAGAACCCATGACCGCTAGTTCAGGCCGGGTGCTCTCACCTCACGGCCATACGGTCCACTCACCATAGTTGACCCAGAGAGCACCTGTCGGTATTCCCGAAAGGTACTCTTATGTCATCTTCTTCGTCACTTCGTGCTCAATCCGTCATCGTCACCAGGCTTCGGGCCGTTGGTTGTGTCTTCGCCGAGGACGAGGCGCGGTTGCTCATTTCCGCCGCCCCACACCTGCTGACCTCGCCGGCATGGTGGACCGGCGAGCAGCTGGCCTGCCTCTGGAAATCGTCCTCGGCTGGGTCGAGTTTTGCGGTCTGCGGATCGCTGTAGACCCCGGGGTCTTCGTACCCCGCCGGCGTACCGAGTTCCTTGCCTACCAGGCAGCCACTCTCCTCCAGCCAGGAGCTGTCGTCGTTGACCTGTGCTGCGGCTCGGGCGCCGTGGGCGCGGCTCTAGTGCAGCTGAGAGGTCCAGAGACCCGGCCTGGTTACCGGGGCTTATCGAGGTGCACCAGGATCACGCCTGGTTTGAGTTCTCTCGCCGAACCTCGACGTAGCCAAGCCGCTCGTAGAGACGGCGGTTACGAGGTGGTGCACGATAAAAATTTTTGCACAAGTTCTCTTAACTTGGCAAAAACACGTTGCCGCTGATCTGGTCGCTTCATCGACGATGATGGCAGGAACTTCCAATCGTGCACCATGTCATTAGCGATACTGAGGTGTCCGGTGAACAAGGTGAAGCGGCGCACCTCCGCCGGTGCTCGCTGTTCTAGTGCCGCGAGCAGCCGGGTTCCGATCCCGCGGCCCTGCAGATCGGGTGCGATGACTAGGCGACTTATGTAGAGGACGGAACCCTCGCAGCGGGCGCCTCCAGCTCCCACCATGCGATGTCCCAGCGTCACCTTCAGCGCAAGACTTGACGACCGGCATGTCGATGATTTCCTGCTGCATCAGCAAACCCCAATCATCGATGCATACTTGAGAAAGTTGTGCATGTCATACCCGCGTATTACAATACATAGATATGTCGGAGGATGTAGCCTGGTCCGTTGAAGCCGTCATGCATATGTGGGCCAGACACCAGATCAGACCGGATGAAGCAACGGAAGCCGTACAAGATTCCGATGCAGTCTGGTACGACCCTGACCCGCATAGTAAGTCAGGACTTAGCGTTCGCGTGATCGGCTATTCGACGATGCGTAAAGAAATCCTCGTCGTCATTTTGCTCCGCGTGAGCGGAGCCTGGGAAGGTGTAAATGGGTGGACTGCGAACAGTACTCACCAACGGATCTATCGGCAGGGATTGTGATGACTATCAGCAAACGAGAGAAAGACGCACTGATTGCTGCAGAAATCGAGCAATCTGAGGCGACACGCGACGAACCCCTGTCGGCCGAAGCCGGCGTTCGTCGCAACAAATCTCCGGTTTACTCACTTCGGCTGGCGCCGATTGACGTTGCACGTATTGAGAAAGTAGCAGCTCGGATGGGCGTCCCGGCCTCGTCACTGGTACGGGGGTGGATCCAGTCAGCTATAGCTGACGAAGGCACCACCGACGTTGCAGGCGCGGTTGCGCGATTGGAAGTAGACCTGCAGCGCCTCAAAGGACTCGTCGCATAGCGATCTAGGCGGCACACGACATTTAACTAAGCACACATGCCGAGGCGGCAACGGCAGATCAAGACCGCATCGGTCCAAAGGGCCGCAGAACCAGCCGGCGTGGCGGGCTCAGGCAATGGTCGTCCGCGAAAGTCATTCACAGTTTGCGTATACCGTTCACTTTCTGGCAGGTTCTGTATAAAGTTTACACCATTGTGCACAGGCCAGCCGTTTACAGCAATTCAGACCGTGGTGTGGTTGCGTACTAAGCCTCCCGGCTGGAGGCTGTCATCATATCTTCACCGCCCGCTCGAAGAAGGCTCCGACAACCACAGCACCGATCAACAGCAGCAGCCCAGCGATGACGAGGGCGACGGCGCTACCGTTCGCCGCGCTCGATTCGGCAGCGAACACGCTGCCCAGCAACGCAACGCCGAGGACCGAGCCAGTTTGCCGCGCGGAATTCAAAGCACCGGCACCAATGCCCGGCTGCTCCTTGGGCACAGCGGAGACCACTCCCATCATCAGCGATGGAATCGCAAAGGACACACCGAAGCCGAGTAGTACTAGGCCGACCACCGTCATCACAACGTCAAAGGCAGAGCCGCCGGTGAACGGTGCCAACAGCAGCGTACCGGCCGCCATCAGTAGAAATCCGACCACAGCCGGTAGCCGCGGTCCGATCTTTGCCACTAGTCGGCCGGTAAAGATGGGGTTGAAAGCTGTCGGCAAGGTAAGCGGTAAGAACGCCAAGCCAGCCACAAACGCGGAATAGCCTCTAGACTGCTGAAAGAACAATGACAGTACGAACAGCACGCCGCTGAGCCCGAAGTTAACGAGCAAGCCGGCGAACAGGCCGGCGGAGAAAGTTGAACTGCGAAACAGCGTAAGCGGTAACATCGGCGAACCATGCCGATGCTCATTGCGAGCTTCAATCGACATGAACGCCGCCAACGCCAGAACCGCGACAACCAGTGATCCAATGATCTCTGGTGAGGACCATCCCAGCGGCCCACTTTGAATCAGGCCATAGGTCAGACCGGTCAGCGCCACAATAGCGGCGAGCTGTCCACCAATGTCGGCGCTGCGTTTGATGTTGCATCCGGTCTCCGGAGCGAGCTTGCTGGTCAGAGCGGCGCTAAAAAGCGCGACTGGAACGTTGATCAAAAAAATGACCCGCCAACCGAAAGTGTCAGTCAGTACGCCACCAACGACAGGACCGGCGGCCAGCGCGACGCCAGTGATAGCTGCCCAGGATCCCAAAGCCTTGGCCCGCCGCGCGGGATCGGTAAACGCATGGACGATGATCGCCATTGAGCTTGGCAGCAGCGCCGCGCCGGCGACGCCAAAAGGCCCGTGCTGCGATAAGCAATCCCATCGACCAGGCCGCCGCTGAAAGCGCAGAGATCACCGCGAAAGCCCAGAGACCAATCAGAAATATTCGACGGCCACCGAAGCGGTCCGCCAATGCACCCGCGGTGAGTAGTAGGGCGGCAAAAGTCAGTGTGTAGCCGTTGGACACCCACTGCAGCTGATTCACATCGCCGCCTAGGCTCTGACCTATTGCTGGCAGCGCAACTACTACGATGGTGGTGTCCAACAGCACCATGAAATACCCGAGTGAGAGGCCAAACAGCAGGAGCCTGCCATGCTGCACTGCGGATTTGCTCCCGCGGCGAGCTGCCCGGATCGATTGGGTTGTCATGTTTCTCCATCAGATGATTAAGCTGGGCTGCCGTTGGGGGCTCCGAGGTCGGAGGGTGCGTCAACTGCTTTCACCTTCGCAGCGGATGAGTGGCAGCGGAAGCGGGCGATTACGATGACGTGTATCGGGAAATCCGATAGTGGTGTTCGCGGCCGAAAGCGGGTTTTCTTCCACCCAGACAGCAAGCGAGTCTTTTGGGAAGGTCGATAGCGGATGGAGCTTCGGCATTTACGCACATTCCGAGCCGTCGCCGGCACCTTGAACTTCACGCGAGCCGCACACGAGTTGCATTACGCCCAGTCCAGCGTGACCGAGCAGGTCCAGGTGCTGGAAACCGAGCTTGGCGTGGCGCTCTTTGACCGTACAGGCCGCAAGCTCGGGCTGACTGTCGCTGGTCAACGGCTAGTCGAGTATGCCGACCAGATACTCACATTGGCCGAGCAGGCACGCACCGTTGCCGAAGACAGCGCCAATGAGCCCGCGGGTGAGCTTGTGATCGGCGCCCTGGAAACCCTGTGTGCGACGCAGATTCCGCCTGTTCTCACCAACTACCGGAATCGCTGCCCCCAAGTTCGGGTCACGGTACGACAGGCCAACCGCGGGGAGCTGTACAACGCGGTACGGCGTGGCGAGCTAGATCTATGTTTTACCTTTGGCGCTGCACCGGCCGATCCAGTTCTCTCTAGCGAGATTCTGGCTGTCCAACGGCTGCTGATCGTTGCCCCGATAGGGCACCGGCTGACCAAGCTCGATCACGTGACCGTCCGTGACCTACGCGAGGAGCCGTTCCTCGTGACCGAAGCCGGCTGCGGTTTCCGTGACATGTTCGACCGCTCGCTAGGCCTGCTCGGTGCAGACGGTCCGCGCATTGAAGCCGAGGTAAACAGCATTGCCGCGCTCTGTACCTGCGTTGCATCCGGAATGGGCTGCGCGTTGCTGCCAGAATCGGCGGTTGAAAGTCACCTGGACAGAGGAACCGTAGCAGCGCTAAGGCTGGAAGACCTGGAGTACGAAACCACAGTGACCGCAACCTGGCTTCGTCGCTGGGAGCACAAGCCCAGCGTCGTGACGTTTCTGAACACTGCTCGCAGCACATTGGCTTAGTTAGAATACCTAGCGCGGCGGCAGCGGAGAACTGCTCAGCGGCCGCGATACTCCGTCGCGGTGAGACATAGCGTGCCCCGTAGGATTGCCTACCTAAGCAAATCTGGGAGGCAGAATGCCACATCAGTTCTCACACAGCACCGCGAACAGCTCCCCGAGCGCCGCCCAGCTGCGGGTAGGTGATCAGGATTATCAGATTCATCGCATTACCGCCATACCCAGCCATGAACGGCTGCCTTACAGCCTAAAAATCCTGCTGGAGAATGTGCTTCGCACGCATGATGGTGTACACGTTACCGACGACCATGTCCAGGCACTTGCCCGCTGGCAGCCCACGGCGCCCCCGGATACCGAGATTGGGTTCACCCCGGCCAGGGTCATCCTGCAAGACTTCACCGGCGTCCCGTGTGTGGTGGATTTGGCCGCGATGCGCGAGGCGATGGTCGCACTTGGTGGGGACCCTGCCGCGATCAATCCACTAGCGCCAGCTGAGCTGGTGATCGATCACTCGGTGATCGCGGACGTGTTTGGTCGACCAGACGCCTTCGAACGCAACGTTGAGCTGGAGTATCAGCGCAATCGTGAGCGCTACCAATTCCTTCGCTGGGGTCAAACCGCGTTCAACCAGTTCACGGTCGTGCCTCCGGGCACTGGGATCGTGCATCAAGTCAACATTGAACACCTGGCCCGCGTAGTCATGACCCGTCAAACCGATACGGGCATGCTGGCCTATCCCGACACCGTCGTGGGTACCGATTCCCACACCACCATGGTGAATGGCTTGGGTGTGCTGGGCTGGGGGGTGGGCGGAATCGAAGCCGAGGCAGCAATGCTCGGTCAGCCAGTAAGCATGCTCATTCCACAGGTAGTGGGCGTTAAACTGCACGGGGAACTTGGTAGCGGAACGACCGCAACTGACCTGGTTCTCACCATCACGCAGCAGCTACGGCAGCTTGGGGTGGTTGGTGAGTTCGTGGAGTTCTTTGGAGCTGGCGTAGCGGCGGTACCGCTGGCCAACCGAGCAACCATCGGCAACATGAGCCCAGAGTTCGGTTCCACGTGCGCTATCTTCCCGATCGATTCCGAGACGCTGCGCTATCTGCGCTTTACCGGACGCATGCCTGAGCAGGTAGCGCTGGTAGAGGCATACGCCAAGGAGCAAGGCCTGTGGCATGACCCAGCAACGCCTGCGCAGTATTCGCGTGTACTGGAGCTGGATCTAGCCGATGTGCAGCCCTCCATTGCTGGGCCCAAACGTCCGCAGGATCGGGTAGCGCTCGCAGATGCAAAGGCCGCGTTCCGTCGGAGTGTGCGCGGCTACGTGGTGTCGGCTAATACCTCTAGTCCTGTTGCAGCCTCCCCTATCCCGAGCGTTATCGATGAAGGTGTAGAAGAATCCTTTCCGGCCAGCGATCCGCTGTCGGTGATTAACGGTGGCGGAGAGCCGCCAGCAGCGCCGGTGCCTTCTGCCATGCCTGCCCCATCGAACGCGCCTGTTGGTGTCACGCTCGACACCGGTGAGCAGATCACGCTCGACCACGGCGCAGTGGTGATCGCCGCGATAACTTCCTGCACGAACACGTCCAACCCGCAGGTGATGATGGCCGCGGCGCTGCTGGCCAAGCATGCGGTGGAACGGGGGTTACGTACCAAACCATGGGTGAAGACCACTCTGGCGCCGGGCTCACGAGTGGTCACCGATTACTTCGAGCGGGCCAGTCTGACGCCCTATCTGGAAAAGCTTGGCTTTCACCTGGTCGGTTACGGCTGCACCACGTGTATCGGAAACTCTGGACCACTGCCGGATGCGATCTCGAAGGCTGTCAACGATCGCGATCTCGCGGTGGTTTCTGTGCTGTCGGGCAATCGCAATTTCGAGGGTCGGATTAATCCAGACGTAACCATGAACTACCTGGCATCCCCACCGCTGGTAGTGGCATACGCACTGGTGGGTAGCATGGACGTCGACCTACTCACCGAACCTCTAGGGTATGGGGCTGACGGCGAGCCGGTGTATTTGGCTGACATTTGGCCGACGCCGGAGCAGATCGCAACCGCGATTGCCGAATCGGTATCGCCACAGATGTACACCGACGGCTACGCCGACGTGTTCGCCGGTGATGATCGCTGGCGAGCGCTTGCCACACCTGAGGGCGACACATTCACCTGGGACGCGGAGTCCACGTATGTCCGCAAACCGCCGTACTTCGATGACATGCCCACTGAGCCGACCTCGGTCACCGATATTGCCGCCGCCCGAGTGCTGGCGCTGCTCGGCGATTCGGTGACCACCGACCATATCTCCCCCGCGGGTTCGATCAAAGCCGATTCCCCCGCCGGCCGATACCTGACCGAGCACGACGTGGAGCGCGGCGATTTCAACTCCTACGGCTCGCGGCGCGGAAACCACGAGGTGATGATCCGGGGCACGTTTGGCAATATCCGGCTACAAAACCAGCTGGGTGACTCCGCCGGGAAACCGCTGCCACGAGGTGGATTTACCCGCAACTTCCTCACCGGCAAGCAGAGCACCATCTATGCTGCCGCGCAGGCTTACCAGCGTGAAGGCATTCCGCTGGTGGTACTGGCGAGGAAAGAGTACGGCTCGGGGTCATCGCGAGACTGGGCAGCCAAAGGCACGGCGCTGCTGGGCGTCAAGGCCGTGATCGCGGAATCGTTCGAGCGGATTCATCGCTCGAACCTGATCGGCATGGGCGTGCTGCCACTGCAGTTCCCAGCGGGTGAAAACGCCGAATCGCTGGGGCTCACTGGCGAGGAAACGTTCGAGATCACAGGCATTACGGCACTTAACGAAGGACAGACACCAAGCACAGTGCATGTCACGGCAACGCGAGCGGAAAGCAATGCTGAAGTACCGCCCATCGAATTCGACGCGGTAGTTCGCATCGACACTCCCGGCGAGGCTGATTACTTCCGACACGGCGGTATTCTGCCGTACGTGTTGCGCTCGCTGCGGGGACAATAATTCGCGTTTTCGCTGTACCGAAGCTGTTCTGTGCGTCACTATGGTGGGTAATACTAAATTCCCCACGTCACTAGATCAGCTGCTGTAGCGATTACCGGAGTAGGCCTTGGCGAACACCGATGCAACGTCGGTTGACGATGTCGCCACTCTGGAGAGCCAGATTCGGCAGCTAGCCACGCTGCTGTCCGAAACCCGTAACCTTTTCCCAGGCATTCGCCAGCAAGATGTGGCGGATGCCTGGGAGCTTGACGTCAGTCGGATCAGAGATATCGAGGGGGCTTGGAAAGGTGATCGGCTTGTTAACACCGCCCTTTCTTTTCGGCTAGCGGATTACCTAGCCGGGCAGGCAGCCGATCAAGTTCTTGAACGTACCAA
>JBBSOC010000009.1:0-45464 GCA_038260095.1 Mycobacteriales bacterium
AGTAGCGAGGGTGTCCAAATCGACGTCCATGACGGGTCTCCAAAATTCGACATTGGGTTAACAACGCCGATCCTGGACACCCCCGCCCTCAAACCCCAGCAGCCACACCGACAACACCCCTTGGAATCAACCCATCTAGGTAACACAGCCCAGCGACGTGATAGCGCCCTACCGCCCCAGGAATACCCCTCCATTCGGCCACTAGCAGCCGCGCCTCGTCCGGCACGGTTCTCCTAGGTGCAAGAAGCTTCTGCAGCTCGTCGTAACGCGCGTCGATCTCCCCAACCGCAGGGTGGCTGTCGACCGTCGCTGCCCCTGCTTCGTAGGCGTCGTTCCACGCAACGAAGATCCCCCATTGCTCCCGTTCCAAGGAAAAGGTCAGCTCATCCGCGGGCCACACAAAGTACTGGTCGTGAGGCGCGTCAGGACGGTTGTAGTCGTGCACCGCCTGAAAATAGTGCGGTACCCCGTTGACGTTGGCAAGACCGCTGCGAGGCCCGTCGTACCAGTCGTTCTCTACATGTACTTGCTCGAATCCCGTGCGCATCAGTTGGACCTTCTCCGAGGAATCAACCACATAGATAGGCTACGCCAAGCGGATACTTGGAAAGTGGGTGCCTCAAGCTGCTGTGGCGCTGCTCAACAGCAAGATTACGATCTACCGTTGGAGTGCTGGCGGAAGGCAGTTTTGTTCATTCGGCGCACCTGGGAGGTTGGGAGCGGTACCATAGGCCGGCGCCGGGTCGGTCAGATACGAGGAAAGTTCGATGTGGCCCGCGAGGATTATCGCTTCAGTCCAGGCCGTACCTGAATATCTAGGAGGACACATCCGATGGAGTCCGCACGCATACCTGGTTCTGTGGCCCTGGTCACCGGGGGCGCGAATGGGATCGGGGAGGGCATTGTTCGACGCCTCGCTGGCCTAGGCGCCAAAGTAGTCATAGCCGATGTCGACGCTAAGTCGGGTGAGGCTGTCGCGGAGCAGGTTGGCGGCCATTTCGTCCACTGCGATGTAGGGGAACCGGCGGACAACGAGGTAGCGGTCGGCGAAGCTGTGAGCCGCTATGGCGGTTTGCACATCGTTGCGCTCAACGCTGGAGTTGCCACGGACACTGGAATTACCGATGAACTGGATCCCGTTAAGTACCGGCGCGCGATGGCGATCAACCTCGATGGCGTCGTGTACGGGGCATATGCCGCGCGTTCCGCGCTGCGCGAAAGCGGCGGTGGCGGCATCATCGTCATGGCCAGCATCGCGGGTCTTCTCGCGACACCTCTGAATCCGGTATATGGCACGAATAAGGCCGCCGTCGTGGGGCTGGTACGCGCGCTGGGGCCTATGTGGCAAGACGAGGGCATACGGGTCAACGCTTTGTGTCCCGGCTTCGCTGACACCGCGATGATCGACAGCATCCGGGAGATGCTTGCCGGCCGCGAGATCCCAATATTGGAGGCAGAGAGGGTTGTCGACGGGTTCATCACCGTATTGAACAGCGAAGGTTCCGGGCAGGCCTGGCCGGTACTACCGGGGCTACCCATCCAGTCGTTCCCATTCGCGGAGATCCCCGGCTTTCGGTCGGTCTATCCCGATCCCGATTCCGTCCGCCGATAATCCCCGCCGGGCACCCTACGCGGGGGCTGAGATTTCAATGTCGCGGTCAGGATCGAGACTGGTGGGGTGGTGCAGCCGATAAAGGTAGGCGTAGCTGCCGTTGCGGGCGAGCAGCTGGGCGTGAGTGCCGGTCTCAGTGACGCGGCCGTGGTCTAAGTAGATAATCCGATCGACTTCGGTGACCGTGTCCAGATTGTGGGAGATGACGATGGTGGTGCGCCCGGTCATGAGACGGCGCAGCGGAGTGAGAATGCGCTCGCTGGCGGCGGCGTCAACGCCAGTGGTCGGTTCGTCGAGGATCAGCACAGGAGCGTCGCGGATCATCGCGCGGGCAATCGCCACACGTTGACGTTGTCCGCCCGACAGCAGCCGGCCGCGTTGTCCGACCCGGGTGTCGTAGCCCTGGGGGAGGGCGGTGATGAACTCGTGGGCGTCGGCGGCCACCGCGGCGCTTACCAGCTCACTATGGGTGGCGTCTGGGCGTCCGGCAAGGATGTTCTCAGCAATGCTGCCGTCCAGCAGCAGGGTCTCCTGCAGGACCACAGCCATGTGGGTGCGCAGTTGGTCGGGGTCAAAGTCTCGTACGTCGGTACCGTCGAGGCGAACCGTGCCGGCACTTGGATCGTGCATCCGAAGCAGCAGCTTGGTTAAGGTGGTCTTACCCGCGCCACTGCTTCCGACCAACGCGATGCTGCGCCCCGGCGACACGCCAAAGTTGACTTCGCTCAGCGCATTGGCGTCGGTGTCCGGGTAGCGGAAACTCACCTGATTGACCGATAGCACGCCGCGAGCACGGCTCAGCCGCACCGGATGAGCTGGGGCGCGAACTTCGGGCTCCTGGTCAAGCAGGTCAATGATGCGTTCGGCGCTAGCGCCGGCGGCATACACCGTGTTGGACAGCTGCCCAAGGCCGCGGACCGGGCTGTAGAGCTGGGAGAGGTAGACCAGAAACACTAGCAGGCCGCCAAGGCTGATGCGGTTGTTGGTCAGCTCCCATACTCCCATCCCAATGATGAGCATCACCCCGCTCACCTCGAGTAGGTCAACCAGGAATGAGAACACGGCACGAAGCCGGGTGGCGGCCAGCTCGGCAGCGACGCTGCCTCGACTCTGCTCGGCGAAGCGGGCGATCTCGGCCTGCTGTCGGCCGTAGACCTGGATCAGGGCGGCGTTACCTAAGCTCTCCTCGGCGACCACGCTGATTGACCCGCTACGGCGCCGTGCCTCCCGGGACGCGGTCTTGATTCGCTGAGAGAAGAACCGGGCGGCGAGCCAGAACATGGGCACCGCGATCAACGACACCAGCGCCAACTGCCAGCTCAAGTAAAACAGCACCGCGGTGAACAAAACGATCTTCACGACCAGCGACGCGGTTTCCGTCACTCCGGAGAGCACCAGATTCTCGATCGCCCCCACATCGCTGGTGAGCCGGCTTAGCGTGTCTCCGAGCGGGCGACGATCAAAAAAGGCCGTCGATAAAGTCTGTAGGTGGGCGAAAACCCGGGTCCGGAGCCGGTGCAGGAAGTTTTCCCCGATCCACGCGGTGAGGTAGTCGTCGGCGAACTCCACCACCCCGGTAGCCACGGTGATCGCCATATACGCTAGGGCGAGCAAGGGGAACGCGGAGAAATCGCGCACTGCCAGTACATCATCGACCAGCAGTTTGAACAGCCAAATTGTGGCCGTGTCCAGTAGCGGCGCCACCACGACCAGGACCAGGGCGAGCCCCAACCAGGATCGAAACGGGCGAGCGTCGGGCCAGAACCGGGTGAAGATATCCCGCACTCGCAATGACGCAACCGGCTGGGTCAGCCCTTCAATCTCGACCGATGCCGGACGGATCAGCCGCTCGATAAGTCCCCATGGCGACCGCATTCTGATTCTCTCCGACCCTTTGTCCCTGACCGCCAGGAGGGCTCCCCTTCACCATATGCGTGAAAGGGAGCCCTCGCCTCAACGGCTTACTTTAGCGCTGGTGACACCTTCTACTACGGTGGTGCCGGCGGCGGTCCTGCTCACACTTCTCTTCTTCGCGGCGCCGGTGGCGTCCCTGCTCTTCCCGCTCCTCATCTTCGCGACCACGGTGCCACCCATTCCAGGCTTTTACGCTCATTGCTTTCCTTCCATCTGATCGAGGAAACGCGGGGGTGCGCTTCCCTCTTCTGCCTTGATTGACTTGCGATGGCCACGCTAGCCCCCACCACATCAAGACAACGTAAAGAAAATCGGGACAGAGCGCCCATCGTTGAACTCATAGCACTATCCGTTGCCCACGTGACCAAGGGATGGGGAGCGTTACCGCGCGAGGTTTTCTTCCATGGCGCATTGCAGCAGCGTGCGGAGTTCGTGGAGCTGTGAGTCGTTCAACGCCCGAACCGGGCCGGCATCCGCACGCAGCCGCTCCCAGAGGCGCTCTCGGGGCCCTGCCGGTGCTGCGTTTGTGCGATCGCGCCACTTGCCGCGTAACCACCGCCAGCCCGGGTCAATTAGATTCGGCGTGTGGGCACTCAGGCGTCTTACACCAGTTCTAGCCGTGCCGTTTTCTCGCGCCGCTCGGCTCTTTGCGCATGACGGCCGTTTATGGGTAGTCTCGTCTAGTCAGGGCCAAGCGGTCGCTGTCAGAATGGAGAGCTTACATGTCTGCCCCCAGCTGCAAGAGTAGATATAGGCGCGCGTTAGCCCTTACGCTAAGCGTATTCGTCGGGGCGGCAGTAGCAATAACTACCGGGCTAGTGACATCGGCACCAGCACAAGCCGACCCTCCGCAGTGCTCAGAAAAGTACGTTTTCCTTGACGACAGAGATGTTCCCGTTTATAACTATGGCCGAGATTCAATAAGTCTTTGCCCAGACCGCATATATCTCTTGGGTAAGGAAAAGCCTAACCTTCAGAACAGGGTTGGCGGTTGGCGTAACTACTCGGATAAAACTGTTTGCCTGTGGGACCGCCCCGACAGCGGAGTGAATAAGAACCTGTGGTTGGAGATCGACCGATTAGGACCCAACCAAAGTCACGACTATCCTGTTGGAGATCCTATGCCGGCAGGAGCCAAAAATCGGGCCGACGCTGTAGGCCCTTGTTGAGCAACCGCGTGTGACTGGGCCACCAACACGATGGCAGAGCGGTCCTGTCACGTTTTTCCTGAACCAGCCGCGTTATAGGATTTCATTGACGTTGCTGTTGGCTGTACTGAAGTTGCCAACGTACAGGAGGTAATGCCGCCTCTCCTCAATCTGCCGCTCAATTCAGCTCGTGCGGCATTCTAGTCAGTGCCTTGTCTGCAGCGTTGCGGAATCCTGCGAGGTCAACGTCTTCGACGCGGCCGCGATGATATTGCGTGCATCCCGCTACTCCGCCGCTCTATGGCAGCAAGGATGGAGGAGACCGTTGCGTGGTGAAACGGCTCATGTAGGCATTGCTCGACTCTGAGCGAGAGTCATGCCTACTGATGACCTGGGGCCTTATAGGATCTTTCCCTGAACCGGAAGCGTGATCACCAAAGGATGGAGATTCTCGTGTCGGACAAGCGCGGCACTGTGCACCCTATTCGTTATGTCGGCGATCCAGTGCTGCATTATCCCTGTGCCGAGGTCACCGATTTTGGCGACGAACTCGCCCAGCTGATTGAGGACATGTTCGCCAGCATGTACGCCGCCGAGGGTGTGGGACTGGCAGCCAATCAAATTGGAATTCCACTGCGGGTTTTCGTCTACGATTGCCCGGATGCCGATGAGGAAAAACAACTCGGTCATGTGGTGAACCCAGTGTTGCTCGATGTGCCGTTAACCGAGAGCGAGCTGGTCGACCACGATGAAGGCTGCCTCTCGGTACTGGGTCAGCGCGCCAACTTGGCCCGACCATTCCGCGCGGTCGTGCGAGGTGCTGATAAGACCGGCGCGCCGATTGAGGTCGAAGGAACCGGGATGCTAGCGCGCTGTTTTCACCACGAAACCGACCACCTCAATGGCCGGCTTTATATAGACCGGTTGCCCGCCGAGCAACGTGAGGAACTCATAGCGGCGGCCAACGCTGAAATAGCTAACCGGAATGGACTCGTGAGCTCGTAGAACCTGCAATGGCGGCCTGAACAGGGCGGTTTGAGTCGACCCCACGAGTGGGCGAGAAAGGCGAATCGGTTCGTCGGTTTGCGTAGGTCATTCCGAGCAGGTCGTGGATCTTGGTGAGGGTGTTGTCGGCGAGATCGCGCGCTCGCGCGTTGCCGGCGTCAAGGACCGCGTCGATGTAGTCGGTGTCCGCGACGATATCGGCCCGCCGTTGGCGTAGCGGTCGCAGTAGTTCGTTCACCGCTTCGGTCAGCAGGTGTTTGAGCTGTTCTGCGCCGGCGTTGCCCATCTCGTCGGCGAGGTGTCGGGGGTTGTCGCCGATGGTGGCCGCAAGGAGGTCGAGCAGGTTGGCGATGGCCGGTCGGCCGGTCGGGTCGTAGGTTATCCGGCGTTCGCTGTCCGTTGGCGCGCGGCGGATGAGCGCGGCGGTGTGATCCTCGGTTGCTTGCAGAGCTATGCCGTTGCCGCTCGTTTTGCTCATCTTCTTGCCGTCAAGTCCGGCCAGCATCGGGCTGGCAGTGAGCAGGGCGTCCGGCTCCGGGAAGAGCGGCGACTCCGCAGCGTATCGCTCGTTGAATCTCCGGGCGATCAGACGTGTGGTCTCCAGGTGCGGAAGTTGATCCAGGCCGACGGGCACGAGGTTGGCCTGGCAGAACAGGATGTCGGCGGCTTGGTGGACGGGGTAGGTGAGCATCAGGCCGGTCGGAGGTTTGCCAGTGGCCTCGGTCTCGGCTTTGACGGTCGGGTTCCGGTGCAGTTCGGCTTCACTGACGAGGCTGAGGAAGGGCAGCACGAGTTCGTTGAGGGATGGGACCGCGCTGTGGGTGAAGACTGCCGACCGGTCCGGGTCGATGCCGGCGGCAAGGTAGTCGGCGACGACGCCGCGGACTGTGGCCGGGAGTTGGCGGCTAGCTCGTCGGTCGGTCATCACCTGGTAGTCCGCGATCAGCACGATGACCTCGACGCCTAGGTTTTGAAGCCGGACGCGGTTCGCGAGTGTGCCGAGATAGTGACCGATGTGGAGTGGGCCCGTTGGTCGGTCGCCGGTCAGAACACGGAACGTCCCGGGGGCTTGCAGGATCTGGTGTTCGAGGGTGGCGCTGCGCTTGAGTGCTGCTTGCTGCGACGCCGTGAGTTCAGGCATTGTTGGTCTCCTTGGTTGGAGGCCGACCTGTCGTGGCTGCCGAGCCGTAGTGCTGGTCCGGGGAAGGCTGCCGCGAGAGGGCAGCCCAGGACGTGGATGGTCAGGGTCGCCGCTCGGACGACCACCACCAGCTCACGAGGATTCGGGGCATGTGGAGATCGTGCCACAGGGTGTGCGCGGGTCGCAAGCGAGCGCGGCGATTGCGACGTGCGTTGCGAGCCCGACGCTCTCACGTGGTGGTCCGTGCGTGGCGGTCGCGCTGGGCAGGGCGCCGGGTTTGCGTCGCAGGATCTCGAGGTAGTGGTCGAGGTTCAGCGACTCCACGGTCAGCACTCGATGGTCCCCGGTCTATACCTAGAGGATCTCGCCGCTACAGACCCTTGAGTAGTCGCAGCAGCGCGGTGTGGTAGACGGCTTGGACGGTGGGAACGCCGTCGATGCGGAAGCGTTCGTCGGCGGCGTGCAAGCCGGTGTAGGTGACTCCGAAGCCGGCGGTAGCGGGGATACCAAGACCGGCGAGGTAGTTGCCAATATTGGATGGGCCGGCAATTCTGGGTTCAGTGTGGAGATCGAAGGCGTGTGCGGCTTCGAGCAACGTCAACCGCAGTGGTGAGCTTGCTGGCAGCGCGAATGCTGGCCAGCGGGTGTTTGCCTCCAGCAACGTTGGCTGGGTACTCGGCCATTCGCGGTCTACTTCGGTGACTATGCGTTTCAGGAGTGTGGAGGCGGCGTCGTGGTTGAAGGTAGGTGTAGTGCGAATGTCCACGTTGATCGCACACACATCTGGCGTCACCGAGTAACCCTGGCCCCCGCTTATGGCGGTGACGGTCAACTTGCCCGGCAGAGGAAATGCCTCGCTGATCCCGCCGGGAAGCTCTAGTGCGGACAGTTCCCGGATGAGGTGTGCGGCCTTCACGATTGCGTTAGGGGTGGGTTTGCCGCCGCCGGAATGCGAGGAGGTTCCATGCACGTGGAGTTGGATGCGGTAGACCCCTCGGCCACCGATGACAAGTGTATCCATGCCGGGGTAGCCGATCATCACTCCGGCTACATCGCTCGGCGCGTTCGGGCCCTCGAAGTACTGCTTGGCGCCGCCGAATCCGCCGGTGTGCTCATCAAGGTCGAAAAGCAGTACCAAGCTGCCATGCAATTGGTCGGTAATCGCCGACAAGCGGATGGCGAGATGGCAGAAAATCGCGACGGCGACCTTGGAGTCGCAGCCGCCTCGGCCCCATAACCAGCCGTTGTCGATGACACCTGAAGTAGGTGGATGGGTCCACGCGTTCTCGTCACCGAATGGGGCAGAATCCAGGCAGGCATCTAACACCCAGCGGGGGCCGGGTTAAGCGCCACGGATTTCCACGGTCAGACCGACCACGGCACCGTGGCCGGCGCGCACGAGCTCCACAGGTAGGGCATGCTCGCGCATCCACCGGGAGAGTACATCGACTATCGGGTCGTATGAGTCAATACCGGCGCGGCTGGGGACGCGCACCAACGCCGAGGTTAGTTCGAGGACAAACTCGTGATCTTCCTCGGCCGCGGCCAAGATCTGAGCGTGGTTACCGGCGTCATGGTGGTACTGGGGACACATGGCCGCACCTTTCTTTCCTGACCGAGTTTCCTCGGTGGAGGGCCTGTCGCTTGATGGGTCGGTGTTAGGGAAAGCCTTGAGCGCGCCTCGTCCGCGCTTAGGGCGAATTCTGAGGTTGATACCGGATGTCGGTCGGGAGAAATGTCGGCAGACTGATCGGCATGATTTCCAAACTCATGTCTATTATCGCCGGCGGAGCGCTGGTGGCTGCCTACATCGTCGCTCCCACGGAATCTGCTGTTGCCAAAACCGGAGGCAGTGACGTAACCACTGCCGCCTCCCTGCCATGGAATACTTGCGCGAATGCGGCGGGCGTGCAGTGTGCCACTGTGCGGGTGCCAGTGGACGGGAGTCACCCCGTGGCGACCAGCTAGACCTGCGCATCGGTTGCATGTCCGCCAGGCGCCACCCGCGCTGCTGGTCAATCCACGGTATGACCCTGCTACTGCCCATAGTGGCGCCCAGCGAGTGGCGAGCCAACTGCCACACAGCGTATTGCTCACCGTCGACGGGGCGGCCCACGCTGTACTGGAGGGAGGATGCCAGAGATACATAGACAGGTACCTCATTGAAGGCAAGCTGCCCGATCCCAACACTCACTGTCCCTTGCGCTAAGCGTTAGCCTGCGGTGGTGAATCCCGATCCACATCAGAGCCATCCCAGTTCACGAGGCGTGCTTGTGACCGGCGCTACCCGCGGGATCGGCCGCGCCGTTGCGCAGGCGTTTGCCACCGCTGGTGACCACGTAGTGGTTCACTATTCTTCCCGATTTGAGGAGGCAGACGAGACTTTCACGTCGTTGGCCGGCGCCGGTCATGCTCTTTTACAGGCTGACATCACTGACCCCGCCTCGGCCTCACTTCTGGTCGATGAGGCAGCGCGGGCGCTGGGGAGCGTGGATGTGCTGGTCAACAATGCCGCGGTCAACCTCCCACAATCGGTTGCTACTACGTCTTATCGCCAATGGCACGACGTATGGCAGCAGACGCTCGCCGTCAACGTTGTCGGCGCGGCGGACGTGAGTTACTGCGTGGCTCGGCATCTCATTGACCGCGGTAGCGGCGGATGCATCGTCAACATCGGCTCTCGTGGTGCCTTCCGTGGGGAACCGGATCACGTGGCCTACGGAGCCAGCAAGGCCGCCCTTCATGCACTCGGGCAGTCGCTTGCCGTGGCTCTGGCACCACACGACATCGCCGTTGCATCCGTCGCACCGGGATTCACAGCGACTCCGCGAGTTGCCGGACGACTCGCCGGGGCCGAAGGTGAGAGCCTGAAGGCTCAGAGCCCGTTCGGACGGGTAGCGCAACCCGAAGAGATCGCCGCGGCTGTCTTGTGGCTCGCCTCGCCTGAGGCAGTCTGGGCTTCGGGCACCATCCTAGACATGAACGGAGCGTCATACCTGCGCACCTGAACTGGTGATACTGAGATCGGCGGTTCAGCCGGCAGGGCTGAAATAAGTAGTAACATCGTGATTATGAATGTAGTAACAAGCGAAGTGGGAGTGCGAAACTCTACGACTTGAGCTCAGCCGATACTAGGGGCCGCTATTGTCAGGGTAGGAGTTGAATCTTGCCCGTACGGTCACGTGATGCCAGTAATTCATGCGCACGAGCCGCCTGGGAGAGAGGCAATGGTTCGTTAACATCCAGCCTAATTACGCCATCATGCAGAAGCGCGAATACCTCATTGGCGCGCCATGCTAATTCAGTGGGATCCGCGATGTAATCATCAAGCGCTGGTCTGGTGAGGAACCGTGAACCAGAGCGAAGTCGACCAAGGTCTAGTGGTGGCACCGGACCACTTGATTGTCCGCAGAGGACCAACATGCCTCGTGCTCGTAGTGATTCCAGGCTCGCGTTAAATGTTGCCGCTCCCACTGAGTCATATACGACGGTAGCGCCGAGGCCGTCGCTTATGCGCCGCACCTCGGATGCGATGATCTCCGGATCCCCGCCGTGCACCACTGTGTGAGCAGCCCCCGCGTTGTGAACCTGTTCTGCTTTCCGTTCTGACGATGTCACTCCGATCACAGTGGCACCAGTGTGGCTGGCGATCTGGACGAGTAGCTGGCCGAGGCCACCGGCTGCCGCCAACACAACGACGAGATCGGCCTCGCTGACCGGGTATGTGCTGATAGCCAAGTAGTGTGCGGTCATTCCCTGCAGCAATACCGCAGCGGCGCTACGGCTATCAATCCCCGCCGGGATGGCTACTAACCGATCTACGGGGACGACCGCGTAGTCCGCATAACTCCCCTGAACTCCGGTGTAGGCAACTCGATCGCCAACCCCTAGATCGGTCACGCCCTCACCTATCGCCTCGACTACACCGGCAGCCTCCTGGCCTGGAATGAACGGTAGAGACTTGGGATAGAGGCCCTCTCGAAAATAGACGTCGATGAAGTTGACACCAACTGCCTCATGTTGAACCCGTACCTGCCCGGGACCGGGCGTTGGAAGCGGAACCTGAACGAACTCCAATACCTCTGGACCGCCTGTTTTGCTCACCATAATTGCGTGCATGCCACTCCCAACTAGCATGAATTCATCTATAACGCCTAATTCACTGAAACGATGAGCTCTACCTCTACCGGGGCATTGAGCGGAAGCTCCGCCACGCCTACCGCGGTACGCGCATGTTCGCCAGCTTTTCCAAAGACTGCAACGAGCAATTCACTCGCACCATTGATGACGGCCGGCTGTCCGGTGAAGTTCTCTGCCGAAGCAACGAACCCAACTACCTTGATAATGCCTTTCACGTTTTCCAGCCCCACGAGCCCATTCACTGCCGCCAAAGCATTCAGAGCACACTGCCGGGCAAGATTTTTAGCCTGCTCCGGCGTCACCTCTGCCCCGACTTTGCCTATCTGCAGTAGCTGCCCCTCAACTATCGGAAGTTGCCCAGAGGTGTAGATGAGCTGACCGCTACGAACGGCGGGAACATAAGCTGCCACCGGTGACGCCACCGGAGGTAGCGTCAGCCCGAGCTCATCGAGTCTGTCAAACACGCTCATGTGCTACTCCTTCAGAAGAAGCCACCATCGTTGGGATTTCTGGATCACCAATCATTCTGGAGCGCATGCTTTACCTCATCAATCCGTTTCTCGTCGCGTCGGTAAAAGGTCCACTGTTTAATGCGCGTGCCCTCAATCAGGCCTGCTTGCGCCAAAATCTTCAGATGTTCGCCAGCGGTCGGTTGGCTCACTCCAAGTTTGTTTGCGATGAGAAGAGCGCATACCCCGTCTCTGACCAGGTCTCCGTCAATCTGAGGTGCGAAGTGTTCCACGGGATTGCTCAACCATCGCAAGATTTGCAGCCGACGCTCGCTGGCCAGAGCTTTGCAAACATCCAATAGCATGTAGGTAGTTTGCTTAATCCCTAAGTGCTTGTCAATGGCTCCTCGGTTCCATCTAGATGGCGGACATTTCCCCCGGATTACCGGGAGCCCTATCGGAAGAGGTTCTGTTCGGTAGCGATGTCGTAGTGGTCGCGGGCGACCTGAACCTCATCCATGTGACCTTCCGCCCAGCTCTTGATCGCACTGACCACGGGCAGTAGGCTCCGCCCTAGATGAGTGAGTTGATAATCGACCCGTATGGGCACAGTCGGAATGATCGAGCGGATCACGAATCCGTCCCGTTCGAGATTACGTAGAGTTTGGGTGAGCATCTTTGGGCTCACACCCGCAACGCAGCGGGCGAGTTCGCTGTAACGCTATTCGCCGTCGGCGAGGGCTACGAGGATGAGACTGACCCATTTGTCGGAAAGCCGTTCGAGCAGTTTTCGACTCGGGCAGGCGTCGAGAAACGCATCGTATTCCTCTCGGGATTGGCGGCGTTGCTCGGCGACAGTGCGGGTAGCCATGGCTCTCCTTTAGCTTACTAACGCACCCTTAGGTACGTACTTCCCAATGGATAGTGCTTCTTCGTAGTGACACCATTACATGCGAGCCGGGTGAGATTCACAACGCAGTCAACACTGGCGATGAGCCCTGGCGCTACATCGTGTTCAAGACCAACGTTGTGCCAGATGACAGCGTGTGGCTGTAAGATACTCGCCGTTTCCTGACGATTAACGACCATCGAAAACGACGTGCGTCGTTCACGTACTACCTGTGATCGTCGAGAGGTAGGCAAGGCGGCTTGCACGGGTGCGGGTGTCCCGCAAAGTACAGCGCCGGCAAAGGCTTTTTGGCGAACACTCTAGGGTTCCGATTGTGAAGGATCTTCTGCTACTGCCCACTGGTGTCCTCGTGGGGGTCGTGAACGCTGTGGCGGGAGGTGGCGGCCTGTTGTCGTTTCCCATGATGATTGCGCTGGGATACTCCCCCTTCACTGCCAATATCACCATCACCGCTGGGACTTTCCCCAGCAACTTCGGTGCAGTCTGGGAATACCGAGACCGGCTCTCGGGTGAGAAACGTTCGCGCAGCGTGGCCCTTGGTGCCGCTGGAGTCATCGGGTCTCTCATAGGCTGCGCGTTGTTGCTATGGGGAGGGGCCGCAACATTCACGACTGTCGTTCCGTGGTTACTCGTGATCAGCGCCATGCTTGTGCTTGCTCAACCCCAAATCGTACGAGTTGTACGGCAGGTTTCCGGCACGTCAGGCGGCCATAGTTGGCTCGGCATAGTGGGCGCCGCGGTGGTAAGTGTGTATGGCAGCTACTTCGGCGTAGCGATGGGCGTGATGTTCCTCGGTGTATTCGGTGTGCTCATGCATGAGCCGTGGCAACAACTCAACGCGTGGAAAAACGAGATCTCCGTATTCGTCAACACGGCCGCGGTTATCGCGTTCGCGTTGTTTGCGAACATCGCGTGGAGCGCCGCGGTGTTTCTCGCGCTCGGTGCGCTAGTCGGCGGATTCATCGGCGCGCGCCTTGCTCGTCGTTTGCCTGACCGCTGGTTTCGTATCGCCGTGGCGTCCGTCGGTCTGGTGGCCGCCGCAACTGTCCTTCTACACTGAAGACCGTATCTGGCGGTAGTGTGGCGGCATGCCACTGTTGCATCCGGCTTACCAGCGCAATTCAGGTCACCAAGATGTGTCGATCAACCCGGTATTCACCCGTGAGCCGGTGCAGATTCCGCGTAATCATTTGCCGCGGGCGGAGCTTGATCCAGACACCGCCTATCAAGTGGTACATGACCAGCTGATGCTCGACGGCAACGCCCGACTGAACCTGGCCACCTTCGTCACCACCTGGATGGAGCCTCAAGCCACTCAGTTGATGACGGAATGCTTCGACAAGAACATGATCGACAAGGATGAGTATCCACGCACCGCCGACCTGGAGCTGCGATGCGTACGAATGCTCGCCGAGTTGTGGCATGCCCCGTCGGCAGCTGATGCCACCGGCTGCTCGACCACTGGTTCCAGCGAGGCCTGCATGCTGGCTGGGCTAGCCCTCAAACGCCGCTGGCAACACGCTCGCAAGGCCGCCGGTAAACCGGTAGATCGACCAAACATCGTCATGGGCGTCAACGTGCAGGTCTGTTGGGACAAGTTCGCCAACTACTGGGACGTTGAGCCCCGTCTGATCCCGATGAGCGGCGACCGTTTTCACCTCTCCGCCGCGGAGGCGGCTGCGCACTGTGACGAGAACACCATCGCTGTGGTCACGGTCTTGGGCTCGACCTTTGATGGCAGCTATGAGCCGGTCGCTGAGATCTGCGCCGCCCTGGATCAACTGCAGACGAGTACTGGGTTGAACGTTCCGGTGCATGTTGACGGCGCGTCCGGCGCGATGATAGCTCCGTTCTGTGATCCCGAGCTGGTGTGGGACTTCACGCTTCCCCGAGTCGCTTCGATTAACACTTCCGGCCACAAGTACGGCCTGGTCTACCCCGGGGTGGGATGGGTCCTGTGGCGCGACGCCGCCGCCCTCCCGGAAGATCTAGTGTTTCGCGTCAATTACCTGGGCGGGAACATGCCCACCTTCGCGTTGAACTTCTCCCGCCCGGGCGCACAAGTCATTGCCCAGTACTACAACTTTCTCCGGTTGGGCTTCGACGGTTACTGGCGTGTTCAGCAAACCTGTCGAGAGGTAGCTACCACACTGGCGGACAAAATCGCTGAGCTTGGACCATTCCGGCTGCTCACTCGCGGCGATGAGCTCCCTGTCTTCGCCTTCACCCTCGACGAACACATCAGTGGTTATTCCGTCTTCGATGTCTCGGCTGCGCTGCGTGAGCACGGCTGGCTGGTTCCCGCCTACACCTTTCCCGAGCACCGCACCGACCTGGCGGTGCTGCGTATCGTGGTCCGCAACGGGTTTACCCACGACCTCGCCGACCTGCTACTGGCCGACCTGCGCAGCGAGCTTCCTCGGCTGGAGCGCCAATCCAGCCCGCAACGAGGTAGCGGATCCAGCTCCTTCGCCCACGGTGCTAGCCCACCCAAACCGCAACCCGCTGAGCACCACGACGCCCCATCACACCAATGAGTGGAGATATGGGCGTGACCTCTAGCCCATCCCGGTATAGCCACAGCGTCCTCGCGATCCTGTTCGACATCGACGGCACGTTGATTACCACCGGCGGCGCCAGCGGAGTCGCCTGGCATCGGGCGTTTACCGATCTCTATCGAGTATCGGCCAACGTCGACGAGTTCACCCACGCCGGCATGACCGATCCCGAGGTTGCTCGCTTGACCTTCGCAGCTGTGATCGGCCACGATCCCGACCCACGTGAGCTAGCACAGCTGCTGGCCAAGCGGTTGGAATACCTTCCGGTCGCGGTGGCCGAATCCACTGGCTACCGTGTGCTGCCGGGTGTAGCGGAGCTACTGCCTTCGCTTGTCCATCAGGGTTATCTGTTGGGGTTGACCACCGGTCTCGTCGAGTCCGCGGCGCACATCAAGCTCGCCCGTGGCGGCCTCAACACATACTTCCATTTCGGCGGGTACGGATCGGACTCACCGGATCGCACCGAGCTGACCCAGCGGGGCATCCAGCGAGCCGGCACGGTGCTCGGTACGCCCGTGGAACCCCACCGCGTTTGGGTCATCGGCGACACGCCACTAGACATCGCGGCTGCGCACGGTGCTGGCGCTGTCGCGATCGGCGTCGCCAGCGGCGGGTACACCACCAAGGCGCTCCGTGACGCTGGCGCCGATCACGTCTTGCGTGCCCTCACCGATGAGCTCCCGCTGCCTTGAGCCGATTCCCCTTGCTGAAGGTTTCACCCGCCCGGCTCCGCCGCCGTTCACCTAGCAGGCTCGACAGTCACGGACGCGACATCCTGCCAGCAGGTGAGCCATCGATCCTCAGGGCGCAGCCTAGTGCCTGTTTTCGTTCGATTACCGCTCACGGTTTCTTCAAGCCGGTAGCGTGTAAGGCGTCAATTTTCGTGGAAAGAAAGGGCGGATTGTGAATATGAATGTAAGGCAAACATTGCGCAAGTTCGGTATTGCGGGTAGCGCCGCGGTCTCTGCCGCATTATTGGTGACAGTTTTTAGCGCTGCCCCGGTCTCCGCAGGCACTGGCCCTAGTCAACCAGACCCGGCAGGGTGCACTTCAGGACCCACTGGGGATGGTGGGGTCCAAGCGCTATGTAAGACAAATGCTTACCAGCTTTCCGTCACATGCCCTAGGCTGGCCAACCCCAAGAAGGTGCCAATAGATGTACCCATCTACGCATCTCAAAATCATGCAGGTCGTGGGGAGCGCTATGTCAATAAAAGCGACGACCAGCACTACCACAGTGTTGTCTGTTACGCCGGGGATGTCCAAGAATTTCACATAGAGCACAGATAGAAGGGTGTGGTGGGAGGGTCGGGGATTTGCAGAGATAGCGGCCAAGGGTCATAACTCTATGCGGCCGCAGCCGCGCAACTCGGCCTTCTCATCGCCGCTCAGTATGTCCCGAGCGGCCGCCCTCTCCTTTCTGGTTGCGGTAGTTGATGACGATGCTGTTGAGGCCTTCGTAGACACCGATAAGTTCGCACTGAAGGTTTGGATTAGATGCAGGGCTTGGTCCAGTAGTTACGCCGTGCGACCTTGCCGCGAATCACTTCGTCTACTTTCGATCCTTTAGTAATAGCGTGTGCGCCTTGAGGAGTTGAACGGCGGTCGCTCGCGCATCCAGACCGGCAGAGGTGTCGCCGTCGATAGTGGTAACCACGCTGGCTCCCTCGATCAACAAAAGCAGTTGCCGGGCCAATGCCGGGCGGTCGGCAATGTTGAGGTCACACATCCGATCTTCGAGAAGCGAGCGGTAGCGGGTCAGGTGGCGGCGGGCGATCGCGGCGATTGCCGGATCGCCGCGGGTGTCAGTGGTGGTATTGACGACCGCGCATCCGCAGTACCCGGGTTGCGCGAACCAGGTAATCAGAAGATCAAATACCGCCAGAACCCGGTCAGGACCAGCGGGTGCGTTTGTTGTTTCGCGCTCCAGCCAGGCGTGAATACGATCGCTGTGCTCGCTGAGCATGGCTTCCACAAGCTGGTCTTTTGAGGGGAAGTAGCGGTACAGGCTGAGCTTGGACGCGTGGGCGCGAGCAACAATCTCGTTGACACCTACGGCGTGAACGCCCTGCTCGTAGAAGAGGGCGGTGGCTGTGTCCAGTATCCGCGACCGCGTCGCGGCTGGGCTGGGCGGACCAGCGATAGGCATGCGCGCGCCCTCTCGGTTTGGAGGATGAATGCTTCTCATCTTACAGTACAGGTCTGTACTAAGACAGTACCGAACTGTACTGTCTTCTTTATGAATGCAATTCAGATAAGGTCCGCGCCGCTTCGGAGGCTGTGGCTGGCGGTGTTGTGCGGCTACCTTGCCCTCGGTGCGACGTTGCAGGAGCTGCCCACCTACATGGTGGGGCGGTTCGGGACCGGACCGGCGCTGGTGGGACTGGGAGTCGGGGCGGCGTTTGCCGCTACTGCGGTCACGCGTCCGTTCGCGGGGCGGGCAGGTGACTCGGGACTCGCGCGGCCGGTCGTGATGGCCGGAGGCGTGATCACCTCTGTCGGTGCGATCGGACACCTGCTCGCACCCAATCTGGCTTTGCTGATCGCGGCCCGGTTGGTCATGGGTGTGGGAGAAGCTGCGCTGTTCTCCGGCGCACTGCCTTGGGTGTTGTCGGCGACGTCGTCTGCCCGGCGAGGACGGGTCGCGGGCTGGTTTGGCTTATCGATGTGGGGCGGGCTGGCCATGGGACCGGTTCTCGCTGTTGCCGCGCATCAGCTCGGCGGCTCGACCGTGGTGTGGAGCCTTGTCATCGCACTCCCGCTGGCCTCAACCGTTCTGATCGCCTCGACTCGGCGTGTACCTCGCCAGCGCGGCACTTCACGAATTCGGGTCCGCTCATGGCGCGATATCGTTCCAGCCGGAGCGGGGCTGCCCGGTCTCTACTTGGGGCTGGCCGCTTACGGGTACGGCACCTTGACGGCATTATTAGTGCTCTACCTCACCGATGATCGCATCGGGGGACAGAGCATGGGTCTTACAGTATTCGCGGTCGCGTTTCTGCTCACTCGCGCTGCCGGTAGCCCGCTGATCGACCGCTACGGGGGGCTCACCGTCGCCCGTCTTGTGGTCCTTGCCGAGATTGTGGGCCTGGTGCTGCTGGCGCAGACCCACACCGCGGCTGGGGCGCTTTTCGACGTCTCGATTATTGGGATTGGTCTTGGCTTGGTGTATCCGTCTGCCGCCGCGATCACCCTTACTCGTGCTCACGCTCTGCGCTCCGGAGCTGCGGTCGGCGCGATGACGTCCTGTTGGGATCTCGGCATCCTGGCCGCGGGTCTGCTGGGAGGCGTGATCGCGGTCCATTTTCATTACCCTGCAGCCTTTCTCGCTGCCTCGGTCGCCTGCGCCGGAGCCTTGGCTTTGACGTTCGCAATCCGCGAATGGCCGGGATCATCACTGGCATTCGGGCAGCGCGAAAGAGATGCGCCAAGGCCATCAATCGTGCACGCCGAAAATATCACGCAGGCCGGCGCGGCCTGTATCAGTGATGTGGACCGCGCGGGTGGTCTTTGACCGATGGACCCAGCCGAGCTCGATGAACCGGGCGAGCAAGCCGCGACCGACTCCGCCGGCGAGGTGGTGCCGCTGTTCGGACCAGTCAACGCAGTAGCGGATGACGGGGCGACGCGGCGGGAGCTCGATCCCGAAGCCGGCGAGGAATGCGTACCCGTCGGCGGTGAGCCGGTAGTCGACGTCGTGGCCATAGCCGACGCGTTTGTCGTGTTCGGCCTGGTCCGGGTCGAAGGTTCCATCCCCGCCGGTCAGCTGCTCGGCGTCGAGCATGACGCGCATGAGGGCGACACCGAGTCGTCCGGCGAGATGGTCATAACAAACGCGGGCTTCTCGAAGCGCATGGGCGCGGGTTCCTTGGCGCAGGGAACGGATTGGTTGAGCGGGGGCCAGCTGGGTAAGGACCTCGATGAGCTGGCCGACCTTCGGACCCGAAAGCCGGTAGTAGCGGTTGCGACCATGCTGTTCGACTGTGAGCAACCCCGCCGCTAGGAGTTTGCCCAGGTGGCTGCTGATAGTGGCGGCCGTGACCCCAGCTTCGGCGGCGAGCAGACTTGCCGGTAACGCTCGGCCGTCATTGAGGGCCATTAGTACCCGACAACGGCTCGGGTCGGCGAGCAGCGAGCCGACTGCGGCGATATCGGCATCACCGCGATGCTCGGTTCCCTCGGCCGCGGTTTCCCGGCTCATAGGTGAGGCGGCTGCAGTGGACATAGTTCCAGTCTACGGACATTCGCTTCGACAGCCGTCGAAGTTTAAACGATCTATGGTTGCCCCATGAACGCAGCAGTCGAGCAAAAGGCGGCGTCGGAAGGCGTCCTAGATCGGCCCGACGGCCGGAGTAATCAACGGCGGCGGAGATGGACGCTGGTCGCGGCCAGTTTGGGCTTCGCGGTGATCCAGCTAGACGTCAGCGTCGTTAATGTTGCGTTCACACCGATCGGAGTGGCGCTGGGCGGTGGCGTTGCGGGGTCGCAGTGGATAGTCGCGGCGTACACCGTGGCGTTCGCGGCACTGATTCTGACCGCAGGTGCGCTGGGGGACCGGGAGCTAGCGGGGCGTTGTCGGCCGGCCCATTGGTGGGTGGCGTGCTGATTGCCACGCTGGGATGGCGCTCCATTTTCTTCATCAACGCACCGATCGGACTGATCGGAATCTGGCTCACGGTCCGCTTCGCCGCAGAAACACCCCGCTCACGCGAGCGCGGCGTAGACCTCGCGGGGCAGGTAAGTGTCGTCGTTGCGCTCACCGCGCTGGCCGGCGCGGTAATCGAGGGCGGCTTGCGCGGGTTCACCGATCCTGCGGTGCTGGCAGGATTCACTCTGGCCGTGATTGCCGGGACGGCGTTTGTCGTTATGGAGGCTAAGCGGTCCCAACCGATGCTGCCACTGCGACTGTTCCGCTCCTCCACGTTTAGCTCCACGGCCGCTATCGGACTGCTGGTTAACGTCGCCTTCTACGGGCTGATCTTCGTGTTCAGCCTATTTTTTCAGCAAACGCAGCATTTGTCGGCGATGGCCACCGGTTTAGCGTTCGCTCCAATGACTGCGGCGATCCTGGCTGGGAACTTCGCCGCGGCACGTTTGGCTCGCATTGTCGGTGCGCGAGGGGTGATCGGTATCGGGGCGTTGCTTATGGCCGCCGGTGGCGCGGGGTTACTCGGCATCGCCGCAGCCACCCCCTATTGGGCGATCCTCGCCCAGCTCGTCGCGCTTGGGCTTGGCCTTGGGCTGCTCGTCCCAGCGATGACCTCCGCTCTGTTGGGCAGCGTGGAGAAGTCGTTTTCTGGAGTGGCCTCGGGCACGTTGAACACCACACGTCAGATCGGCAGCGTGATCGGAGTCGCGTTGTTTGGGTCGCTGGTTGCCGGCGGGGGTTTGCTACCCGGGCTGCACCTGGCACTAGCCATCTCCATCGGACTGGTCCTGGCCGTGACAGTGCTAACTCCTTGCATCGGAAAGGGCGCGCCCGCATGACGGCTTCGAATAGCGCCACGCTGCGTGGTCGTGATGATGAACTGGTGCTATTCGTCGCTGGGTCACTTGCGGGCATACTGGTGACATGCGCGACGCACTGCCGGTGAATGGATCGGTCTCAATTCCTGAGGCTGAGCTGCGGTGGCGCTTTTCTCGAGCGAGTGGGCCGGGTGGCCAAGGGGTCAACACCACCGACTCGCGGGTCGAGCTGGTCTTCGACGTGAACGCCAGCGTGGCGTTCACGCCCACGCAACGGGACCGAGTACTGCAACGATTGTCCGGGCGGCTGGTGCGCGGGTTGCTCACGGTAGTCGCCACCGAGCATCGTTCTCAGCTACGCAATCGGGAAGCGGCCCGAGTTCGACTCGCCGCGGCGCTTCGACAAGCACTAACCCCAGATCCCCCGAAACGTCGAGCATCTCGTCCCTCCCGAGCCGCCCGCGAGCGGCGGCTGGCTGACAAGCGCCGCCGAACGGTCACCAAACGGCTGCGCCGCCCAACCGAGGACTGAGCCATCCTGTCTACTGGACGAGGTCAATTTTGGAGGGAGTGAGCGGTACACCAACTATAGTCTGATTGGTTTCAGTCCGGTCGTGAGGAGTGCTGGTGATTGAGCTGAGCACCCGTGAGCAGGTATCCATAATGAGAGAGGCTGGCCGGGTCGTCACCCACGCACTCCAGGCTGTCAGAGATCATGCCGCGATCGGCGTCTATCTGCCCGAGCTAGACGAGGTGGCGTTGGCCGGTGCGTTCCGCTGATGTAGGCAATGGTGGCAGCACGCCGAAGCCATCTCATGACTGGAATCCTTGTGGCGGACGTGGGAAGTCGTCCGGCGTGATCCGGTCGGTATGAGCGCCTGGTACCGCGATCATCTAGATCATCATCTGCCTATCCTGCTCGGCTCGGGCGGCCCCTTCGCCCAATGCAACACGATCGCCACGTATCAGCACAACCACTCCCGACCTATCCCGCGCCGCAAACCTGGTGGACCACCAGCTCATGAAGTTGGTGCCGCGAAGACTACCGACTGTTGAGGGCAACTTCCACTACACGTTGGCTTAGAGACCAGCAGGGTCAATATCTAATGATTTTTGGCCTAAACTTGGGCCGCTGAGGACAGTCCGTAAAGGGGTGATGGGACTTAGCGGCATTTGTAGAGGGTGGCTTGGCCGCGACCGCCGATTTTTACCACGTCAACGAATAGTTGCTGGTCGTGGATCTCGTAGATGACGCGCCAGTCTCCGCTGCGCAGCCGCCATTGGTTGCGGCTACTGCCCTCCATCTTGCAGCCTTTCGGATACGGGGGGCGGGGATTTTCTGCGAGGGTCTCAATTGCGGCTATGATCCTTCGCCGTACCGTCGGGTCGAGCTTCTTTATTTTCTTACCCGCCGCAGGGCGAATCTTGATCGTATATGTCACGTCTGGTTAACGGCCCTGAGCTTCAAGTTCGGCTATCTCGGCCTTGAACTGCTCCCATGGCACGGACGGCTCCTGGCGTGCTAGCTCTGCATCGGCTATGTCGGCAGCGTCTTCTAGGGCTTCCAATTCCAGGTACTGTTCCTCGCTCATGAGCACGTAACGGTGACCGGCCTCGTCGGCTAGACGCGCTACTTTGCCCTTGTCGGCGAGCCGTGCGGCACGATCCCATGGCGATGGGCCCACTACAAATAGGGCGGGTTCCTCATGAGCTGAGATAATCGTCATGCTGCCAGTATAACCGGTTAAACCAGCATCTCCCGTAAACTCGGAGACGAACACCCCGGTCACCTTTAACCTTGCGGCTACTCCTTGGCTGAAACCCCAGTGACCCCGGGTTTATTGCGCCGATGCTGGTAAGCTTGGAGTTACGCTGGTGCTTTGGAGTGGCCAGAAGCGGGGTGCGGCTCCTGGGGTATACCAGGCCCGCGCTTTCCTAGCCAAGCTTGATTCATGCCCACTCGATGAAGCACGCAACTGCGGCCAATATTTTAGGGTTCCCGCAAGACCGGCCCGTATAGCTCCTGCCGTGAAAACTACCGGCAACAACCTCCACGGCACGTCGACTTATACGGCTGCTGGGAATTGCATCTGATGGTCACCGAAATCGGCAGCCAGGCGTAGCTTTCCGCCCAATGCTTCAACGTAGGAGCGGATAGTGGTCAAGGCCATTGTGTCGGGATCTCCGTGTTCGATCGCGGAAACACGGGACTGATTGACCCCCAAAGCGTGAGCGAGCTGTACTTGCGTAAGCCCGGTTGCCTTGCGCATTTGCGCCAGGTTCCAACCCTGAATGTAGGCATCAATACGTTCACCAGCGGCGGCCACATCGGCTTCGTTGACGTCGAACTCAGCTACAAACTCGGTACGTGTGTAGGCAGGCATTAGGACCGTTCTCTCTTCTGATGTTGCTGGATAACGACACTCCAGTCACCCATCCCGTGACACTGCCACCCAATAGTATCACTTAAAAGTGATACTATTGAACCACGGCAACCTACCGTGCGCACGCCATCACCGATGGCGGGCCCCTCATCCTCACTGTTTCCTAAGTTAGCTTGTGAGGCTACGCAGTTCTGCGAGCTATGCGGTGTTGACGACGCCGACGAGAAACGCTTGGAATTCGCTGTCTAGCCTGACGCCATAGGTGAGTTCTTCACTGGGGTCGCCGCCTTCGTTATCGCCGCCGACGTTAGCGATAACTGTGCCTTGATGGGTTAGGGGGTTGTAGTTAGTCATAAGCGGGGCGCCGCTCACGCCATCACCAAAGCTTTTACCGCAGTCGGCCTGGAACTCGTCCTTATGGCCGTTCACCTTGTGCACTCTGGCATAGACTTGGCAGTACAGGGGGCTGGGGCCGTTGATGGGGTAGCCGATGGAGGAGATCACGCCCGAGATGGGGGCGTTGAGTTGGTAGTTTTGGCCGCCGACTACGTCCTGAATGTTGCGGCCCTGGTTGTTTTTCTCAAGCACGAGTAGTGCGGTGTCGTAGTCGGGGTTATGGCTAATGTTGCCCCGCTTGGGCATGAGGTGATACGAGGCCACTTGCCACACGCCGTAGGGTGTGGGGTTGGTGGTACCGGGGCTATATCCGGGAGTGAAGCTGAAGGCTGAAGCCCCCGGATGAACATAAAAACCGTCAATGGTGTGTGCCGCAACAAGGACAATGTTTCGCTTCGGGGTGTTAATCACGGTGCCAGTGCTGACCGGGCCGTAACCCGCCACTGATACCACACCGACTGTGGGGATCGCGCTGGTTGGAAAGGATGGCTGAGGGGCCGGGGCGGCGGCTTCGGCGACCGTTGCCGGCAACAACATCAACATCGCTGTAACGACGCCAACGAACGCACCGAAACGTTTACCTAACATGGGGGTCTCCGCGGTCTTTAAGGGCTTAAACATTTGTCAGCCCAAGAGGATCATACCGTGTCCTGCTTACCACAGGCCGGAGCTGCCCGCACGCGCTTCAGCTTTTAGGGCTTCTAGAAAATCTCGCCCGCTTGCTGTGGTGTTGGTGCATCTGAGATCTGAATCTATCACACATGCCATACGTACTGTGCGTATGTTAAAATAGACTTATGGTGAAAACGACGATGTATATCAGTGAGGAACTTAAGCAAGATATTCATCTGCTGGCGCAGAACAGAGGGACCTCTGAGGCCCAAGTCATGCGTGACGCATTGGAAAAAGAAGCGGCCACCCTACGCCCAGATTGGGATCTTCTACCTTCCCTGGACTTGCCACATATGCAGCCTATGGCGCATGAAGATGAGTGTTTCCTCACCGGTTTTGGTGCTTAATGATCATTGCCGACACCTCGGGTCTTTTGGCTCTGACGCACACCCAAGAACCGCTACATGCGCGGGTTAAGGCTTTCGTGCGTACCCTCCATACGCCTCTGGCGGTGAGCCCTATGGTGCTCGCCGAATACGACTACCTTCTGCGGACGCATGCCGGACATCGCGTGGCACGTGAGGCGATCTCGCAATTGTTGGGTAGTCGCTCTCTAGAGATAGCGCGATTGAACGCCGAAGATGTTCAGAGTGCCCTCAATATTGATATCGCCTATGCCGACCTGGGTAGCGGCCTCACCGATGCAAGCCTGATCGTGTTGGCGCACCGCTACGGTACCCTGGACCTGCTCACGCTGGATGAGCGGCATTTCCGTGTCATGGCGCCGATCGGCGACGGAGAATTTCGCCTATTCCCTGCCGACCTGCCCTAAGTTTCTTGTGAATGGAAGTTCCTGGTAGGAGAACTATATATGGGGCGATCGACTCCGCCTTTGCGCACGAGGCTGTTGGATATCCTGCTTTGGCTCTATCGAATTCTGGTTGGTTATCCACGGCGGAACCCGCTGACGTTTGGGTATCTGATGTTGCTGGCCGCCAGTTGGGCGCTGCTGCGGTTCGTGCTGACTCCCGCGGCCGGGCACCGGCTGCTTGAGGCGATCAGCACGAATCTGGATAATTTGCCGCATCATCCGCTGCTGGCGCCGTTCGGCAGCTTGCTGGTAGTGGACACCTCAGCAAGCCTGCTGTTCTTGACGCTAATCGTGGGCTTCGGCGTGGCCTGTTGTTTCGCCGTGCTAGAGCGTCAGATCGGTGCGGCCCGGGCGATCTTCCTGGGGGTCACCGGTCACCTTGTGGCCACTTTGGCCAGCCTCGGGGTGATTACATTGGCCCTGCGGCACGGTTGGTATCCGCCTGAGGTTCGGTCCGAACCCGACTACGGTGTCAGCTATCTCGCTACCGCCGCCGCGGCCGCGGTCACCGCATTGATCCGGCCCCGGCTGCTTGCCGCTTGCTACGCCCTGGTCATGTTGGCTCTGCCGTTCACCAACACCATCTGGTACGGCTGGCTGCCAGACTTCGTAACAGTCGGACACCTCTGCTCGGCTTTGTTCGGCTTGGCCATGATCGGTTACGTTCGTGCGGCTAGCACAGCCATGCCGCTAACACAGGCAAGCGTGCCACAGACGTAGGTGGCCAGAGCTCGGCCTTCCGGCGAGGCTGTGAAACCAACGATTATGTGACGTTGAACGTCTTGAGGACCAATATTTGATGAGGCTTGGGCGGTCTGCCCGTTTTGCCTAGGGCGTCGACAGGGAATTAACTATAATTATATTTTTTGATCTGTATTTTGGTTGCGGGGCATACAACGTAGCCTATTTTTTCGCCAGGCTGAGGATTACGGGTAGCGGTCTGTTCCTTGCGCTGTTCCTGGTTGGGCTCCCTGTCAATGATGGAGGTTCGCGTTACGCCGTCAGAACATGTCACCACGAGTTGGTTTCCAGCTAAGTAACAATACCCCCAATTCACAGCGTACAGATCGCTCGGCGATGACGCTTCGTAAGTCGCACGGCAGCCCGGAACCTGGATATCTTGAACCGGCGCGGCTGAGGCAGGCCCGGAGACAGCTAGCATTCCCACCGAAGCGGAAAGGGTTGTAGCCAACACCAGACACACTCTGGTAACAGCCTTACGGCACTCAACGCTCATGTCTGTCTCCATAGATTGAAACCAACCGAATCACTTGCCAACAAGTACCGACTCGCCCAGGACTTCGCCTGCGGATTAACCTATCACTGCGCGTCGGTGACTCGCGCGTCTTTCGAGCAACAGATCTGTAGCAAGGAAGATCGGTCTGCTCCGCCACCTGCTGGTGCCGTAATCTTCCGAATTCGGCCTCACTAGATGCCGAGACAATAAATCGTTGATCGACTACGCTTGCTATAAGGGTGCCGTCATGCGTTATATATTAGGGCAAAGGTTTGAGCACTTTTGGCTTGATGCAGTAGCGCGTTTGGCGCCGCATCGCTGTAGATGTTAGGAGACAACATGAGCATCATCGCTTGGATCATTTTGGGCCTTATCGCCGGCGCAATCGCCAAAGCTATTATGGGGGGGCGTGAGCCAGGGGGCGTAATTATCACGGTAGGCATTGGCGTCGTTGGTGCAATACTGGGAGGTTTTCTAGCATCAGCCCTCTTTGGGGTGGATACCACGCGAGGTTTCTTTAACATCTCTACGTGGATCACCGCCATTGTGGGAGCTTGCATCCTGCTAGTTATTTATCACATGGTCACTGGGCGTGGTAGGCACCTCACGCGTTGACGGCCAAAGCAGAAAGAGCTCCAGAAACGGTGGTGACGTCAGGGAGAGAACGTAACTCACCAGACATCACCACCGTTTTCAATGGAGCAACGGGGCGATGTGTTCTATTCAGCCGGCTGTGATCTAGGCGAAACAGAGCGCGTTGTCTCCGGCACACGTAATACCTACGGCTCAGCCGACGGTAGCGCTTGTCGGTTCGGCGTCTACGTGTCTGCCGCTATCTGATCCAGGCATCGCATAGTGGGTGCCGCGCCATCGCTGTCGCAGCCGACGGTCATGGCTAACGATGACAAGCGCGCCGGTGTAGTCCTCCAGCGCGGTTTCCAACTCCTCGACGAGGGCGAGGGATAGGTGGTTGGTCGGCTCGTCGAGCAAGAGGACATCGCTGGAGTTGGTGAGTAGTCGCGCAAGGGCCAGGCGTTGCCGTTGACCCGCGGACAGCTTCCCGACAGGCACAGTGAGGTGGTTTCGCTTGAATAGTCCAAGCGTCAGCAGCCGTTCGACATGTTCGCTGGTGGTGCCTTCCCGTCCGTGGGCGAACGCCGTCAGCAATGTTTCGCTCGGCTGGCCCACAGCGACTTCCTGGGGGAGATACTCGATTCGACCTCGAGTGGTGACCTGCCCGGTGTCAGGGTCAAGGTCGCCAGCCAGCACACGCAACAGAGTGGTCTTTCCCGCGCCGTTCGGTCCGGTGATCAGTATCCGCTCGCTCGCCTTAATGGTGAGGCTCATGGGACGCAATCGTGTGGCGACCTCGATGTCAAGGGCCTCGAGCACTACGCCTCGTAGATGGCTGGCGTGCAGCGACGGCGCGAAACGTAGGGGTTTGGGGGGAGGCGGAACGGGTTTGGCCAGCCGACGCCGTAGTCGCTCCTCGGCGTTGCGGACCCGACTGGCCAGTGACTGCTGCACCCGGCCGCCAGCCCGGTCATAGGCCATTTTGTTCCGATCGGTCATCGCCCGTGCTGGCGCAACGTGGCGTGCGGTAGTCGCGGCAGCATCACGAAGCCGATCGACATCGGTCCGCCACTGCTCGTGGGCCTGTACCCAGCGCTGTCGCGCCGCTGCCTTCTCGGCGAGGTAGCCGGCGTAGCCATTGCCATAACGGACGACGGTGTGCCGGTCGGAGTCCACCTCGATCAACGTGGTGGCGACCCGTTCGAGAAAGACCCGGTCGTGGGAGACCGCCACGGTCGTGCCGCGCCGACCACGCAAGTATTCCTCCAACCAGGTGAGGGCGTTGTCGTCGAGGTGGTTAGTCGGCTCGTCCAGCAGCAGCACCTCCGGTCCCGCCGCAAGGACCGACGCTAGGTGCAGCCGGACCTGTTCTCCCCCAGAGAGGCTGCCCAAGACGCGTTCGCGGCGCAGCCGGCTCAGGCCGAGGCCGTGCAGGGCGTGTTCGACTCGGACATCAGCCTCGTATCCACCGCGCAACTCGAAGGCCGTCATCAGGTCGCCGTATTCGGCTAAACAGCCCCGGTTGCCGTTGGCCATCGCCAACTCCAAGTGACGCATCCGGGCCGCGATGGCGCGCAGGTCACTCAAAGCTTCGTCAACTACCTCCTGCACGGTCAGATGCGGCGGCAACGACGCGTCTTGGGCGAGGTAGCCCACGCCGCCATCGGCGGAGACGATGACCTGCCCCTGGTCGGGCTGCTCGCAGTGGGCAAGTAGGCGTAACAGGGTGGTTTTGCCGGACCCGTTCTCACCGATGATCCCAGTGCGTTCTCCCGTTGCGAAGGAGCACGTCACCTCGTCGAGGACGAGCCGATCGTTGTAAGACTTAGTTACGGCGCGAACAGTGAGCTGTGTTGACATGCGGTACTCCGAAGCACAGTGGTCGACACGGCCGATAGGGCCGCAGGACGAATGAGCGCTTCACAGGAGCACCGGCCACCTCCACTAATGCGACAACTCTTGCATGAAAATGCTAGCGCAAAGTTGTGAGAACTGGCAAACGTTTAAGGTCCTCACTCGCCGGGGTCTTCGTTACTCCGGTGCTACTACCGTGAAGGTGTAGCTACCTCGGCACCTTGCAAGATGCGTCGAACCAGATGCATGGCAACGGTCACCGACCGATCGCGAATTTCGGTGCGGTCGCCGGGTAGGACTGAATCGCTGGCTAGTGTCGTGTAATCGGTGGTAGTCACGCAGATGCACACATAGCCGACCGGCTTGGTGTCAGTGCCCCCGCCCGGACCGGCTACACCGGTGATCCCCACGCCGACGTCGGCACCGAAGCGCTGCCGTGCCCCGTCAGCCATGGCTTGAGCTACTTCCGGTGACACCGCACCGTGCTGTTCGATCAGTTCCGCCGGCACACCCAGCAGCCCGATTTTGGCGGTGTTGGAGTAGGCCACTACACCTCCGGCAACGTAGTCGGATGCCCCCGGTCGCTCCGTGAGTCGGGCGGCTAGCAGCCCACCAGTGCATGATTCGGCCAGCCCGATCCGCCTTCCACGCAGCAGCCGAGCGAGCTGGTCGTCCAGCGATGTGCCGTCCGTGGAAAACACATGCTGAATATGCCGAGTATGAATCTCCTCGACCAGCGCGCGACGGGTCGCCTCGGCTCCGGGTCGATGTCGGATATCTATAACCAGCTCAGCGTGCCGTACGCACGTGGTGATTTCCATCGCTGTGAGGTCTAGGGTCTGGCTCACCTCCCGCAGTGTCACCGCAATCTGGGACTCTGGCAGTCCGAACAAGCGCAGTTGTGCGGACTCATAAGGCCGGGCGTGATCCAGCACTGCCCTGGCAGCGGGAGTTGCTACGGCCGTAGGCCACATTGCCCGCAGTTCTCGGGGCGGTCCCGGGAGCACAATCACAGCTGGCCCGCTCTCGATCGCTAGCACCATTCCGGGTGCTGTTCCCACCGGATCGAGGGTTTGTGCGCCTTGGGGCACCATCGCTTGCTTGCGATTCGCCGCCAGCAACGCCTCGGTCTCGAAGCCGCTGTCGAAGCTCGACCCGCGGCGGAACCGGGCGAGAGCGTTGGCGATTTGCCGCTCCACCGCTTCGTCGAGTTCCAACCCCACCCCGGCGAACCCAGCGACCACCTCGGCGGTCACGTCGTCCGCGGTCGGGCCCAGTCCACCACTAGTCACGATTAGGTCGACGCGCTGATCGCCGAGAAAACGCAGCACCGCGGCCAGATCCTCAGGTCGGTCCCCGACGCAGAGCAGGTGAGCCACCTCCACACCCAACTCGCCCAACCGCTGCGCTAGCCATGGACCATTGCGATCAATGATTAAGCCACTGAGCAACTCCGTACCCGTGACTACAATCCCAGCTCGTACTTGTGTGTTTCCGCTGCTCGCATACATGACCTTGAAACCGCCTCACCCCAGCCGCTTAGCCAGCGCTTGCCCGTCAGCATGAATTCGTGTACCACAACCGAAGAAACGAAGGGGTAGCGCTGCCTGTTTACCCCCTAATGGGCAGTGTGCGATGCCCATTAGGCCGGGGGCATCTACTTGGCCACACCTTGGGGATGCCCCCGCCTAATAGGTCCAAGCTTGTCGGAGATCGGCAGACCATGTATTGGGATAAGTCTGCTGCACCTTGAAGGCCATGCCTACGCCCTTAGCGAGGTAATTCACCCGATCGAGGGTCATCTGCATGGGATGGCCATTGTCATCCCACCAAGCTTCGTGCTGCGCAATGCAGGTCTTGCCCTGCATGTAGGCATTAGAGCAAGGATGTGGCGAAGACCAGAGCTGGCGGTGACGGAAGTTGACCACCTTACCTGAGGAAGCTTCGGTGATAGTGCCCGTTGCTTCCAGGCAGTAGGCGGTAGTAGGAATATTCCACTGCACGTAATGTTGGCGGCCGCTGTCTGACCGAAGCGGATGCATAGAGCTACAGCTGGCGTTTCCTTGGCTTTCGGAGGTAACGCGTTGTCGATAGTCGGTGCCGTTGCCTGACCAACCGTCCAATAATAGCCAGCTCTTGTCAGCGGATCGAAGGAAACGCTCACGCGCCTCTGGGTGTGCTGAGTCCCACGAGATGCTGTAGTGGTCTGGCGAGTCAGTACGCCACGACCATTGCCCAGCGACACTCCCGCCAGCCCAGAATTGCCCAGCGGAACGTTCCGTGATGCGGGAATAGTCGGCGTAAGTTTCATTGCCCGCCGCGTTGGACGCTTGGCTGGCGATCAACACTGTTGCGGCGATCGTGGCAACAAGCAGAGCGCGAAGGAGTTTCATGCCCTCTGTATAGCAGTTCCCACCAGACCAGTTTCAGCAGTGGTCCAGGAGGGGATTCTCTAGCGAGGGCTCGTTGTCCGGCTACCACAGGCCAGGGCGCTCACGCAGCTCGAACAGCAGTCCGCGATCAGTCACTGCTCCAGTAGTTCAACGCGGATGCCACTGATGATGATGTTGAGTTCGGCACGAAAGGCTGCGTCTCGTTGTGCCACGGGAACGTTATCTAATTTGCGAGCCTGCTCCTCTAGCGTGTAGCCGTTGATAAAGCTGGTGATCGCGTCCGCGCCGATCGCCGCGTCCTCCTCCGATGCGCCTGCTGAGCGCAGCACATTGATCAGCAAGCGCATGTAGGACACCGCGGAAGGCGGGGGAGCGGTGAAAGAGGCCACCAGCCTCGCGCCATCCCGATGCGCCAGCATCGACTGGCGCCCTCGGATGGCCATCTCTTGCAGTCGGTCGGCCCAGTCGCCCTCTCCTGATGGCTCAACCAGCATCTCGTTGATGATCTGCTCGGCGACGCCATCCAGTAGCGCGGACTTGCTCGAGTAGTGCCAGTACAGAGCACCAACCTGAACGCCGAGCTTGTTCGCCAAGCGGCGCGCGGTCAGTCCATCGAGGCCTACGTCGTTAAGTAGCTCCATCGCACCCTGGAGTACGTCAGCTTTTCGGAGCGGCATTGTTCCTCCTTTTTCTATCGCCATCTTGCCACTTGAACACTGATCAAGTAAATTGAACGCTGTTCAATAGAAGGAGTTTGTGATGCGAGTACTAGTAATTGGAGCCGGTCTCGGCGGACTATGCCTGGCGCAAGGGTTGCTCCAGGCAGGTCTAGACGTGCGGATCTATGAGCGGGAGTCCGATATAAACAGCCGCTATCAGGGCTTTCGCGTTGGGCTGGGTGGCCCTGGCCTGGATGCGCTGCGTGAGTGCCTACCGAGGCGCCTACACGGCTTGTTGGAGGCAAGCACTGGAGAGATCTCCGGCGAGCGCCGAGTTGTGGACCCTCAGCTCAACGAGCTAGACCAGCTCGACACAGTCAAGCAACTCGGTGCCAGAGGCCGTGGCATGGCTACCGATCGGCATGTGCTGCGGCATCTCCTGATGGCTGGCTTAGGTGATCGCATCGAATTTGGCGCTTCGCTGATTGCATACACCGAGCTTTCCGATGGCACAGTCCGGGCCATCTTCGCTGATGGTAGCTGCGCTATCGGTGACCTTTTAGTCGGCGCGGACGGCGTCGGCTCTGCGGTGCGCCGCCAGCTTCTACCCGATGCCCAGGTCGTAGACCTCGATATACGCGCGGTACTGGGACGCACCCCGCTGACCGAGCGATTCGCCAGGCTCGTGCCAGGATCTGGCACCATCGTTCGCGGTTGCGACGTGAAAATCTTGCTCGGCAAGATGAAGTTCCCGAGGCCACCCCACCTTGTGGCTGCCGAACTCGCGCCCGATGTCGTACTACCGATCACCGGAGACTACATGCGCTGGGTCATGTTCCTACCCGAAGACATCGGCCGCCTGCCCGACGACTGGGTTGCCACCCGAGAGCTGCTGCTGGGGCTCATCGAGGGCTGGCATCCAGACCTCGTGGAGCTGGTAGGGCAATCCGACGTGGGAAACAGCTCTATACTGACTACCCAATACGCCGAACCTGTACCGCGCTGGGAAACTCGCCGGATCACTCTGCTCGGCGACGCCATCCATGCCATGCCGCCCAGTGGCGGCCAAGGGGCAAACACCGCATTCCGGGACGCGGCCCTACTCTGCCGCGCGTTGGCCGCGGTTGAGCGGGGCCAGTTCGATCTATTGCCCGTGGTCGAAAGTTATGAACGGGAAATGCTCGGCTACGGCTTCGCCGCGGTAGCCGAGAGCTTGGAAAAGCTGCCCAGCTTCGCGTCGAGTGGACTGTCGAGCCAGCGCGGTTGACCAAGCAGTTTGCAGTATACGCATGTAGTTGCCATTATGGAAACTACATGCGTATACTGCAAACATGAGTTCTGAATCACCAACCCCGTCCCGCGCCGCCGACGACCTTGCCCGCGCGGCCGATGTGGCAACCCAGCTTCGTTCGAGATCTCGTTGGATGGCCAGTTACCTCACCCTGTTCGGTGTGGGTTTCGCGGCGATCACCGTTGCGCTCGGGTTACTGGAATCCACCCCAGTGCGGGTGATCGTGGTCGCGTTGTGGGTGCCGTTCGTGGTCGGCATGGTTATCTGGTCCTCCCGGCAACGGGTTGTCGCGCTAAAGGCGCGCCGCCGCGCGATGCCCTACTGGGCGGCGGCTAGCTTGTTGTATGCCGTGGTTCTCGTCATCGGTACACCCGATCTGCTGGGAAATTTGGCCTACTGGCTGCCTGCCGCCGCCGTGGTGGCACTGCCACTTCTGATCGGCGCCTGGCGGGAGCGGCGAGCATAACTATGCCCAGCCAGCATCCTCGGCATGACCTCAACGAGCTGCTCACCAATGGCGTTCGGCTGTCCATCGCGGCCGCCCTCCAAGAAGTAGAAAAGGCCGAATTCGGACTCATCCGCGACCTGGTGGAGATCACCAACCCGGCATTGTCCAAGCATGTCGCGACTTTGGAGGCGGCCGGATACCTCGAAGTTGAGAAGGGTCGTGTCGGCCGGCGCCCACGCACCTGGCTTCGACTGACCAACTCTGGACGTGAGGCCCTTAAGCGGCACATGTCCGCGCTGTCGCACATCGCCACCTTCGCAACACCGCACGCCTAGAACCCCTCACACCAGGATTGGATCACGAAATATGAAGCGCATCGGCCGCTCACTCCTTATCTTGACCATCCTGCTGCTCGAGCTCTCCTTCGGAACGGGACTCTCGCCCGCACGGGCAGCTAGCGGCACCGTCGGCGGAGCGGGGCAGCTCGGCCCCTCGGCGGGCGTGCGGCACCGCGACATCGCTATTAACCTCGGCGATTTCGTTTCCGCCGCTCAGCTCAGTACGCCAGCCGCCGGCCGTGGTCCGTGGCCCACGGTCATCCTCTTCCATGGCTCCGGCCCGTGGGACATGGATAGTACGTACCGTGATCGACCTGGCGGTCCAGTGCTGGCAGCCAACTTCAAACTGCTAGCCGAACGTTTGGGGCAAAAAGGCATTGCGGTCCTGCGGTTCAACAAGCGTGGCGTGCGCAGCGACGGTAGTCACGACTCCGCACAGATCGCGCGGGCCACCACCAACCAGCTCATCCAAGACGCACAGGTAGTCATTAAGACCGCACGCGGTCTTCCCGAGGTGTACCGCCACCACCTGTTTCTCTATGGGTGGAGCCAAGGTGCCCAGGTCGCCACGCACGCCGCCGCCGCGGATAGGCGACTCGCTGGCGTGATTCTTCAAGGACCACCGAGTAGCGGCTGGTCCAGTATTCTGAATTACCAGCTCATCATCAACGGACTTCCGGCATTGCGGCGCGCGGACACCGACCACGATGGCCAGCTCTCCATTTCCGAGCTTATCGCGCTGCCACCAGGCCCGGCAGTGTTCTTCCTTCGCCCTTACCTATGGGCCTTGAGCTCGACTCCCGCGCTTCCGAAGCTCAACCCTGCGCTCGACTAAAATCGCGATGGAAAACTCACCATCGAGACGGAGATTCGACCATTTTTCCAGGCATTCGTCGCCGACCCGACTCGCACCGGCAGCCCCTTTCTCGACCCTAAGAACGAGCCCGCACAGCGGATAGATGACGTATTTAGGGCCTCGCCGCTGCACGCCCTCGTACTGAGCGGCAACGCCGACGGGTTGGTTCCCCCACGGGACGCCTTTCTGATTCAGGCCGCGGCCCCTGGCCGCGTCCAACTCCGGCGCTACCCAGGGCTTGGACATGCGCTTAATCCAACGACCGACCCGAGCACTGATACTTTCGGGATCATGGACGACAAGCCAATCCGAGACGTCATCAGGTGGGTCACGCGCCGGTCGCGGTAAACGCACATCCTGACGTCATCTCCGCCGCTTGGTGAGGCTATGACTCACCAAGGCCCGATGTCCGAAATTGACAAGACGATTCCGTTCCAAGCATGGTGAAATAGCGCTATGACTTCGCAAGAAAGCACCAGAGATAGCTCTCGCTCGGACCTTTCTGAGCTTGTCAACGTTGGCCCGGCGATAGTGGGCTATTTTCAACGTATCGGCATCACCCGGATCAGCCAGCTCGCCGGCCGGGATGCGGTCGAGATATATCAGGATATGTGCAGAGCGGATCGACAGCGAATCGATCCATGCCTGCTTGACACTGTGATGTCTGCGGTGGAGCAGTCAAATGGCGGTCCCGCTCGACCCTGGTGGGATTACACCGCCGAACGCAAACGACTCCTGGACGGCTAAACAGTAGAGCCGCATAGGCTGGCTGTCAGAAAAAGGGTGCTTATGGAATCAGTGAATCGCGGAGGAACAAGCGCGATTGTTTCACCCCAAGCTTTGGACGTCCGCGAGCTCAAGAAGCAGGTGGTCGGGCCCGTGCTATTGCCGCGGGATGAGGGATACGACGAGGAGCGATCCGGTTTCGAACTTTCGGTCGATCACCGGCCGGTTGTCATTGTTGGCGCGACTGGAGCTGCCGATGTCATCTCGGCGGTGCGTTTTGCCGCTGAACGCAAACTTCCGGTTGGAGTACAAGCCACTGGACACGGTGCCTCGGTACCAGTGGCAGGAGTCTTCATCAACACTCGGCGGATGACTGATGTCCGCATCGATGCCGTCGCAAGATCCGCACGGATCGACGCGGGTGTTCGGTGGGAGAAGGTGATACGCGAAGCCGGGGAACATGCGTTAGCGCCGTTGAGTGGTTCAGCCCCCTTCGTTGGCGCTGTGTCCTACCTGCTCGGTGGCGGTCTCGGACTGCTCTCCCGGCGGTATGGCCTGGCCGTCGATCACATACTCGGGTTTAACCTGGTGACAGCGGACGGCCGTTTTCTACAGGTCACCGCCGACCAGCATCCTGATCTATTCTGGGGCGTCCGAGGAAGCAAGGGCAATCTTGGCATCGTCACCTCCGTTGACGTGAGGTTGTTCCCCGTTGAACGGGTGTATGGCGGGGGACTCTTCTTTCCCGGGGAGGCGGCTCGGGAGGTGCTGAACGCCTATTTTGCCTGGACTGCCACGGTTCCCGAAGAGATGGCCTCGTCGATGTTCATGGTGCAGTACCCCGATGCTGATGGGCTGCCAGAGCCGATTCGCGGCCGGTTTGTGGTGCATCTGCGACTAGCCTATTTGGGCGAGCCAGACGAGGGCGAACGGTACTTCACGCCGCTGCGAGAAGCCGGTCCGGTGATCATGGACACCGTCGCCTCAATCCCTTACACGCAGGCCGGCAGCATCCATTCCGACCCGGCGTCGCCGGTCTCCAGCTTCAGCAAGACACTCATGCTTCGGAAGCTCGATCCGGAAGCGATCGAAACCATCATCAAGCTGGCCGGCCCCGAAGCGAACGCGGTGTTCGGCGTGGAGGTACGCCACCTGGGAGGGACACTCGCGCGCCCGGCTGATTCACCTAGCGCGGTGGGTTACTTTCCGGAGGCTAGGTTCAATGTGTACGTGGCTTCGCTGCTCGAACCCGGACAACGGGACGTTATCGACAACGCGCAACAGCAGATGCTGGATGCCTTGAAACCATGGGCCGATGAGCGCGTGTGTCTGAACTTCCTAGCGGGCGCCAACACGTCGGTGGAACGGGTACGAACCGCCTACACCGCCGAGAACTACGCACGCTTGCAACAGCTCAAGGCTCAGTACGACCCCGACAACCTCTTTCGTTTCAACGTAAACATCCCCCCGGCTCCCTAGGGGTCTGAGATCGTTAGCCGATCAGTCGACCATCCCGGCGTGACGGCGTTGGCGAGGCAACCGTTGCCGGATATAACGACATGGGGCACGATTGCACGCTACTGCCATCACCGTCGATGAAGCGACCAGGTCAGTGGCAGCGTGTTTTGCCAAGTTAAGAGAACTTGTGCAAAAATTTTTATCGTGCACCTCGTAAGAGCAACGTCCGAAGCGTCCAAGACACTCCGATTCTGAGGCCCTATCCTTGCGGCATGAAGCTGACTCCCGCCGTTATCGAACTCGTAGTCTCTGAAATGCCTGCCGCACTGGCTTTCTACCGCCGTTTGGGCCTCGATGTGCCCCCAGAGGCCGACACCGCGCCTCATGTGGAGGTCGAGTTGGGCGGTGGGATGCGCTTGGCTTTCGATACCGAGGACACGATCCGGTCCTTTAATCCCGACTGGTCTCCACCTCCCGGGACCGGGCACCGGGTCGCTCTCGCGTTCGCGTGCGATAGTCCCGCCGAGGTGGACCAGGCGTGGGCTGATCTCACCAATGCTGGCTATCAGGGCCATCTGCCGCCATGGGATGCGTTCTGGGGCATGCGTTATGCCGTCGTGTACGACCCCGACGGCACGCCAATCGACCTATTCGCCGCGTTAGCTTCGGCGTAGCTCCTGTAGTAATCCCGTCGGCGTCATTCCGGCGAGCGCACGGACCTCGCGGGACAGGTGGGCTTGGTCGGCATAGCCGCAGTCGGCCGCTACCTGTGCCAACGGGGTGCTCCAGCGCGTCTCCTCGAGCGCCCGACCCATGCGCAGTACCCGGGCCAGGTGTCGGGGACCGTACCCGAAAATGGGCAGGCAGCGCCTGTGCAGTTGTCGGCAACTCACCCCTAGCCGGTCGGCCATAGCTGCCACGGACGTGCCGGCCATCGCCATCTTCAATACCCGAGGTCCGAAGGCATCCATTTGGTAAGAGGCCGCGCGCTTGGCAACCCACGCCTGTAATGCCGCCGCCGAATCCGCCGCGACTTGATCGGTAAGGGCTCGTGTCTGAACAGATGGCCACAGGTCTTCCAGGGCTGCGGTCTGATCGCGAAGCTCATCCGCCGATACACCTAACAACGCTGGTCCCAGACCGCCCGAGAAGCGCAGCGCGACATAGAACGCATCGGCACGACTAGCGTATAGGCGGGCCGTGGAATCTGGCCCCGCGACAGACAAGCGACGGCCATCCCACAGTATGTCCATACAGCCGTCGGGCAAGATTCGTTTGTGCTCCGGGGTTGGCCCTAACGTGCGCTCCCACAACACAGCTCCCGGCACCGCGGTAGCGCGCTCCCCATACGTCACCTCCTAATCATGCCCGAGACGGAGCCTGCAGGGTATGCCAACTGGCTTTAGGTGTCATATCCCTTAGCCGGTGGCGGGGGTAACTCCGTGGATTAAATCTCGCGGATGATTCGGGCCGGGTTGCCTACGGCGACGACGTTGGCGGGCAGGTCGCGAGTAACGACGGTCCCGGCGCCGACCACAGTGTTCTCACCGATTGTCACACCGGGGCAGACGATGACGCCACCGCCCAGCCAGACGTTGTCGCCGATGGTGATCGGTTTCGCAGCCTCCCACTTGGCACGGCGCGGTTCCGGCTCGATGGGGTGAGTGGGGGTCAGGAGCTGAACGTTGGGGCCGATCTGAACGTCGGCACCGATGACGATTCTCCCGACGTCGGCCAACACGGCGCCGTAGTTGATGAACGTTCGGGCCCCGATGCTGATTTGGTAGCCGTAATCCACTCGTAACGGGGGACGCACCTCCACGCCCTCCCCTATGTTGCCCAGCAGTTCAACCAGTATCTTGCGTCGTTCCGCCGGGTCCGCCGCGCTGGAGGCGTTGAAACGCTCGCTCAACTGCTGAGCACGTAGCTCATCGGCGGCAAGTTCGGCGTCGGCATGGAGGTAGAGCTCGCCGGCGAGCATGCGTTCCTTCTGCGTCACCACGACGGTTTCCTCTCGATGGTGTAGTTGCTTACGCCAAGCTTACGTTAAAGCGCGGTTGGTTGCGGGCGGCCTGAGCCCCGTTTGGCGGTGGCCGTGACTCTGATCTCAAGGCTCAATGCCGTGTAGTTTGTGTGGTCAGCGGGCTTCCCTCCGCAGTTTCCGCGACTTTTTCAGGGAAAAGGGCGTGTAAAACCCCTTCTAGCAGACGTTTTCCCTGAAAACGACCTACGGCCGGGTGCGCCACGCCTCGAAGGCGACGACCAGCGCGAGCGCAGCCACTGCACTGCCGAAGATCTCGAACGTCAGCTGTAGGCCGAGTGGGGTGACCAGCGCGCCGGCGAGGATAGCAGGCACCGACAGGGCCGCATAGCCAACGATGTAGAAAGCGGACATTACCGCACCGCGGCGCTCTGGGGGAATAGCCGCCGAGAGGACACGCAACGCCCCGAGGAATGCCACCCCAAAGCCTGTACCTCCGATGAGTACGCCGACTAGGGACAGTGCTCCGGAGTCTGCTGCCGTGGCAACGACGAGCGTCACCATTCCAGTGGCGAGGGCTAAGGAGCCGGCGGCGGCACCTGCCCAGGGTGCGGCATGCCGGAATGCGAGCTGCCCCACTGCGGCGGCTCCAGTGAGGGCAAAGATATTGATGCCGGCTACCAGATGATCGTTCGTGTGGAACAGGCTTGCGGCGAGCTGCGGACCAAGTGCCAGGAGTAGGCCACCGATCGACCACGAGGAAGTGATCGCAAGTGCTGCGAGCATGAACGCGCGGCGAGTTTTAGGAGGTACGCTGGGCCGCTGCGGGGTGAGCCGCAGCCGTGATCGATTCGAAACCGGCTCAGGCATAAGCAGTGTGCCACTGAAAGCGATCGCGAACAGTACGAGCAGCGCGACATAGGGCAGCACAAGCGGCGCTGGCAGCAGTTCGAGGAATACCGCTGACGTAAGGACACCCAAGCCGATTCCTCCCGCACTGGCCACTCCATTGGTCAGGCCTACTCCGGCTGGGTCGCGGCGGGGGTGCAGGTCGAGCAGCGCGGCACCGGCCGCGCCTAGCGCCAAGCCGGTGGCCAACCCCTGCAAGGCCCGGGCGATAAACAGCCACGTGACCGAGTCGGCCAGCATGAAAAGGACTGTTGTACCCATTAAGGTTCCCAGCGCCACGAGCAACACGGGGCGTCGACCCACTTCATCGGAAATCCGACCGGCCAGGATGAGGCTGGTGAGTACGCCGAGCGCGTATATTGCGTATATGAGCGTCAGGACCAGAGGGGAGAATCCCCAGAGCTCCCGATACATGCTGTAGAGCGGTGAGGGTGTTCCGGAGGCGAATAGCGCCAGCCCAATAACGCTGGCCATCAAAGCGTAGGCGACGTTCGGTGCCAATGCGCGACGGGTCGCGACCGAGAGGAGTGGTGAGTCGGTGAGCATGGGCATGTGGCAGTCCTTCGAAACTTCCGGAATCTTGGAAGTATAGCATGTCACGCATGTTGCCTACTGCGAGCTTTCTGGAGAAAATCGTTCATCCTCCTGTCTCTGCACTGGATCTGGCCACGATTCTGCGTACAGTGGGCGACCCGGTGCGCCTAGAAATTGTCCGTTTGCTCGCCGACGGTCGACCGCGCATGTGCAGCGAGTTCTCCAGCGCGCTTGGCCTTCCGCCCTCGACCAGTTCGCACCACCTGCGTCTGCTCCGTGAGGCAGGTGTGACCCGAACTCGTGCCGAGGGAACGCTACGGCTTATCTCACTGCGCCGCGACGACCTCGATGAGCTATTCCCCGGCCTGCTCGACGTCCTCGCCCGGTGAGCTGGACGGACTCGGAGTTACAGGGGTTGAACAGCTGGGCAATGCGGTAGTGCTAGCCAGACCGCAAATTTGCCGAGGGAGCTGTGGTTCGTCAGTGATCACTATCGTTCGTCATCGATGCTGATAGCTGAGTCAGCGAATAGCGCCACCGACATGTCCATCAATTGATCTTGGCTGATCACGACTCCCTCCAGTGCGGACGCCCCCTTGAGATCCCACAAGACGGAACCATGCAACCGCAGCCCGTCCATCGAGGCCTGAGTGTAGTTCGCGGAGGACAGGTTGCTGTCATAGATCCGGGTATCGGCGAAGTCCCCGCCGTAGAAATCCGCCTCTCGAAGATCGCAGGCGAGAAACTCTAGTCGCTTCCCTTTGGTCATACGCAGGTTCGCTAAGTCGAGCTTGCAACTCGAGAACAACACGTCCTCTATCTTCGAGCCGCCAAAGACCATGCCGCTCATCCGACACTCCTGAAACTCGACTCGACTCAGACTGCTCTCTTCAATGATCACCCCGGAAAGATCACAGTTCTCGAACACGACATTTCTGCAGTGCAGCCGCCGGAAACGCCGACCGATCAGCTGGCCGCCGTTCCATCGCATATTGGTTAGTTCAGCATTTTCTACGATGTCTCCGCCCGGTTCTCCCCCCAGGTTTCCTGTGGCGTAGACGCCGTCTAGAGCAGCGCCGCTGACCAAATCCTCACGTGCTGGCTTGAGTTCGTCAGGCAAGTGCGCCGCCCACCTACTCTTTGGGGCTGCTCGCCGATTCTTGCCTCCACGCTGTGTCACCATGTCTGTAAAACTACGGGGCAGACTGACAGAAGGCGAATCGGTCTGCAGTAAAAGACGGCTACCTACCCGCTGATGACGGGTAGGTAGCCGCGCGACGGTAAGTGCATAGCAAGCGGCGGAATTAGCCCCATTGCTCCCCGGGTGCGCACTGCCTCAGGGAGGCGATAGCAGTAGAGTAAGTGTTGATGTAGCCTCTGGCGCCGTACCCATTGGGGTCGCCAAAATCATCAATGAGCAACCAGTCGGCACCGGGATTATCAAGGTCGGCGGCCCAGCAGCGGACTGGCGTCTGACGGCCTGCAGTGCAATAGCCACGGATCGGATCGCGGTTGGTCGGTCCAGTCCGGATGGCACCAGAATTGGAACCGTAGGAAACGCATTCGCCGATTCGATCGCCCGGCTGATTGGCTGACGCTGGGCCTGCACCCATAACCGCTGCGAATCCTGTGGTGGCGGCGAGAACCGCCACCACAATCACACCTTTAAGCATTGTTTTCCTCTCGATAGACCTGTGCCGACCGTACCTGCTGTCGCAAGTTGTGGCTCGTTTTTTGAAAATGTGGACTGCCTGCCCCTGATCGGGATACCCGCTGGGACAGTCGCAAGTTGCCGCCTGTGCGTTACTCTGGATGGTAGGCCGTGACTGGCGCTGGGGTGGGTCACCATCAGGGAGCGGCCCGACGACTTTCGTCACTGCCGTGCGCCTGGGCGACTCGCGACGACGCGTAGGAGCAGCCCGTGACCGCCACTAGAACCGCCCGTCTGTTGGACGGCGCCAATTGCGCGCAACGCATCATCGAGCGCGCCGCCGCTGCCGCGGCGACTATCACCGAAAGCACCGGGACCGTTCCGTGCCTTGCGACGGTGCTAGTCGGCGAGGACCCCGCGTCGGTGACCTACGTTCGGATGAAGCAATCCCGTTGCCGCAAGAACGGCATCCGATCCCGTGATGTCCCTGTGCCGGCGACCACTACCACGGCGGAGCTGGTGGAGATCGTGGCAGAACTGTCGCTTGACCCGGATGTGCATGGCATCTTGCTTCAGCACCCGGTCGGTTCCCATATCGATGAACGCGCCGCGTTCGAGGCCATCGCTCCGCACAAGGATGTCGACGGCGTTACCCTGGCCTCGTTCGCTGCCATGAGCTTTGGGCTTCCCGGATTCGTCTCGTGTACCCCCGGTGGCATCATCCGGTTGCTCAAGGACTACAGCATTAACGTAGCTGGCATGAACGCTGTGGTCGTAGGCAGAAGCGCGATCCTCGGCAAGCCGGTAGGCATGCTGCTGCTTGCCGCCGACGCCACAGTGACCTACTGCCATTCGCGAACCCGCAATCTTCCCTCGGTTGTTCGGGAGGCCGACCTTGTGATCGCCGCGGTGGGGCGCCCCAATTTCATCCAAGGCGGGGATATCAAGCCGGGTGCGGTAGTCATTGACGCTGGCTACAACCCCGGCAACGTCGGCGACGTCGACTTTACGAGCGCCAGGTTGCGAGCCAGCTGGATCACACCGGTTCCAGGCGGCGTCGGGCCGATGACCATTGCGATGCTCATGGAGCAGACCGTTCACGCGGCCGCGCACCAGCTAGGAGTGGCCTCCGAGTCATTGATGCCGGCCTAGCTCGCCTCGGAGTAAACGGGTTCCGCTGTAGCTGGCTCGGGCTCGACCTCCGGTTCTTTCTTGGTCTGACGCTCGGATTGCAGCACCGTCAGGGTGATGGCGATGGCGGCAACAACGAATCCAACCCCGACCCAGAACGCCAAATGGTAGCCGTTCGTCAACGCCACCGGGATGGACTGTCCGTCGGAAATCAGGTCCTTGCTCCGGGAGGCTGACAGCGTCGCGAGCACCGCCAAGCCCAACGCGGCGCCGACCTGCGCTGTCGTGTTGATCAAGCCGGAGGCCAGTCCCGCGTCACCCGGCGTAGCGCCCGACATTGCCAGCGTCATGAGTGCCGGGAAACAGAGGCCGGAGCCGGTACCGAACAGGATCATCACCGGCAAGATGTGGGTCACGTAGCTGCCGTCGACGGGCGCCCGCGTGAACAGGACGAGCCCCGCCAAGATCAGCACAAGCCCGGGGAACAGTGCCACTTTCGCGCTGAAGCGCATGATCAGTCGCTCGGAATAACGGATCGACATTAGCCCCATCATGATCGTGGTAGGCAGGAACGCTAAGCCGATTTCCAGGGCGTCGTAGCGGAGCACCCGCTGTAGGTACAGCGAACCGAGGAAAAACATTCCGAACATTCCCGAAACCATCAGCGCCGTTACCGCGTTCCCTCCCGTGACGTTGCGTGACCGGAAGATTCGCAGCGGTATCAACGGTCGCCGCGTAGTCGCTTCACGAGCCACGAAGGCTACAAGTAGAGCGACCGATAGAGCACCCAGCCCAAGCGTGCGGCCCGCCGTCCAGCCGTAGTCAGCGGCCGGCTTGACGATTGTGTAGACGCCAAGCATCAGGGCGCTGGTGATCAGGACGGCGCCCGGAATGTCTGCCCCTTTACTGATGCCGATGCCTTTGTCTGCGGGGAGCAGGCGCCTGGCGAGCACCGCCGTCACGATACCGATCGGAATGTTGATGAAAAAGATCCAGTGGTAGTTGAGCGCTTGGGTCAAGACGCCACCGGCTAACAGCCCCACCGAGCCGCCGGCGGACGCGACGAAGGCGTACACGCCGATCGCCTTTGCCTGCTCCCGGGGTTCGGGGAACATCGTGACGATCATGCCCAAAATCACGGCTGAGGTCATCGCGCCGCCAATGCCCTGGAGGAAGCGGGCTCCGACGAGCAGCCACTGACTTTGCGCAACCCCGCACAGCAGTGAGGCCGCGGTGAAAATGCCCAGGCCAACCAGGAAGATTTTCCGCCGCCCGATCAAATCGCCCAGCCGTCCAGCTAGCAACAGCAGGCCACCGAATGCGATGAGGTAGGCGTTGACTACCCACGCGAGGCTTGATTGGGAGAAGCCAAGATCGTCTTGAATGGATGGGAGGGCCACGTTCACCACCGTTACATCAAGCACGATCATCAGCATCCCTACGCACAGTACGTAGAGTGCGATCCACCGCGAACGATCGTGTTTTATGGTCGGTGGCGAGTCCTGTCGGGGTGATTCGACAGTCTCTAGCATCGCGGTATCTCCTGGGGGTAGAGGTAAATCTGGGGGATTCTTTTGGTGGCTAGAAGGCCGGTGGTGGATAATGAGTACTCGTGAGCACTGGTTCTGCCCACCTCGTTCGAAAGCCTACTACGCCTTCTGAACGAGCCGCTAAAATCGTTTCCGAAATTCTTTCCCCTTACATTGTGCTCATAGCGCTGCCCGTAGCCACCGCTTACTACGCCACTGAAAGCCTGCCATCGGCAATAGGTTGGGGGCTTCTCGTCGCTGGTTGTGTGAGCTTTCTGCCCTTAGGTCTTATTAGTTACGGTGCGAAGAAGGGCTTATGGGAGGGGAAATTCGTCCGCAACCGTGAGGGCCGTTTTGTTCCTCTCCTCATTTGCATCGCCAGTGTCGGTCTTGCCCTGGGGCTTCTTGCCTTCTTCCATGCGCCGGGTTTACTTACCACACTGGCGCTCACGTTGTTGGCGATCAGCCTGTCGTGTCTGCTGATTACCCAGTGGTGGAAGATTTCCCTCCACGCCGCCGCTTCAGCCGCCGCTGTGGTTGTAATGCAGATCCTTTACGGCTGGCCGCTTGCCCTGCTGTGGCCCCTGGTAGCCGCGGTTTGCTGGTCCCGTGTCGTGCTGCGCGATCACACCGCCGCGCAAGTCCTCGCCGGGGTGCTTCTGGGAGCCGTTTTGGCAGGGACAATCTTCATCACACTCCGCTGATCGTGGGGTACGGCACGGCTGAGCTAGCTTTTACAGCACGCGCGACTCAAACTTTACTGGGCCAGCTACTTGCTCGTACGGCCTAGACGGAGAAATGTCAGACCCTGCAGCCATGCTGAATCCTCCAGAGAGCCTCACTCGCCCGTTTCTCGGCGGCTCGAGCGGTTTCCGAAATGTACATGAAAGGATCAACGTCATGCTCACGACCGACTACGCTCCAGGTAAACCTAACTGGATTGACCTCGGCTCTCCTAACATCGAGGCCGCCGCTGAGTTCTACAGCGCGCTGTTTGGCTGGCAGTTCCAATCCGCCGGGCCCGATGCCGGTGGTTACGGCATGTTTGTCCTCAATGGCAAGACCGTCGCGGCTATCGGGCCGCTCACCGAGCAAGGGGCTAACTCGGCATGGACTGTGTACTTCCACACTAGTGGTTCCACGCATTAGTTCCTTGAATATGGTGAACTGGTCTGCATCTGTGGCTGTGGAGATCGAAGGTGTGGACTGTGGAACCGTTGGTGTTGAACCGGGAAGAACGCGAGGAGTTGGAGCGCCGTGTGCGAGCCCAGATGACGTCTCATCGTGATC